>PUXX01000080.1 GCA_009659895.1 Campylobacterota bacterium | reverse complement strand
CACAGGCTCGGCGTGATATCCAGCAAGGGGCTGTGCGTATCGATAAAAAGAAGGTCGAAGATAAAGATCTCCATCTTGAAACGGGTGAGTATATCGCGCAAGTAGGTAAGAGAAAATTTGCGAAATTAAAGGTGAAGTGATGAGTCTGCCTCCACTCAAGATCGGAAAACACACCATCCAGTACCCCATTATCCAAGGGGGTATGGGTGTGGGTATTAGCTGGGATAGATTAGCAGGCAGCGTGAGCAAAGAGGGGGGTCTGGGAGTGATCAGCTCCGTGGGGACCGGATATTATGAGAACAAGCGCTATATCGACAAGGAGGTGGCGGGTCGCCCCCTGGAGACCGCCAATTTCTACAGTAGACGAGCGCTCTTTAAGATCTTTGAAAATGCGCGCAAGATCTGTGGCGACGCGCCCCTGGGCTGTAATGTGCTCTACGCCATCAACGACTACGGCAGAGTGGTACGAGACAGCTGCGAGGCGGGAGCTGACATCATCATCACAGGAGCCGGCCTTCCTACCAATATGCCAGAATTTACCAAAGATTTCCCAGATGTGGCCCTCGTGCCTATTGTCTCCAGCGCCAAGGCTCTCAAGATTATCTGCAAGCGATGGAGCCAGCGCTATGGACGCATCCCTGACGCTGTGATCGTCGAGGGGCCTCTTAGTGGAGGGCATCAGGGTTTTACCTATGAGCAGTGTTTCATGCCAGAATTTCAGCTAGAAAATATCGTCCCTCAGGTGATCGATGAGGCCAAGAAATGGGGCGATATCCCTGTCATCGCTGCCGGTGGGATCTGGGATCACGACGATATCATGAGATTTTTGGAGCTGGGGGCTGACGGGGTGCAGATAGGTACACGCTTCATCGGTACTCACGAATGCGACGCCAGCGATAATTTCAAACGGGTCTTGGTGGAGGCGAAAAAAGAGGATATCTTGCTTCTCAAATCCCCGGTAGGCTATCCCGCCAGGGGGGTAAGGACCAAGCTCATAGATCTGGTTGAAAGAAGAGAAGGCCCCCCGATCAAATGTATCAGCAACTGCGTAACGCCCTGTCAAAGGGGTGTGGAGGCCAAGGAGGTGGGCTACTGCATAGCCGATAGACTCAGTGACGCCTATAGGGGCGATAGGGAGCTTGGGCTCTTCTTTAGCGGAGCCAACGGCTATCGACTCAACGAAATCATAAGCGTCAAAGAGCTTATGCGAAAACTGATCCAAGGAGAGTGAGATCGCAAAGCTTTTGATATCGCTCCTGGTCGCTATTGGGGTGATATGGGCCGGATCCTACGAAGCTCAGCTCAAAAGAGCGGAATACTACTGCTCATCCACAAACAAAGAGCGCAACTACAAGGGCTTGAGCGAATATAAATCTCTTTATATCAAAGCCCTCATCGAAGAGGATGGAGATCTTAGGCGCCAGGCTCTCAAGGGGCTGGTGGAGTGCTCAAAAAAATTGGGTCTTGATAGTAGCGAATACGAAAAGGAGCTGGGTCAAAGCCACAGAGCCAAAAAAAGGGTCAAAAAATCGAGACAGAGCAAGAAAAAGAAGCTCTCACTGCTCAAGAACAGACTTCGCAAAGTGGTGCTACGCCGTGGCTATGTGGAGTTTTTGTTCGCTTATCCTCTCAAAGAGTCTGATATCGATACGAAGATCCTGGCCGATCGCCGCAAAGGGGTCTATAAATATATCTTCGATATCGAAGGGATACTTGGGATCAAGCCAAGATCCTGGCGCCTCAAAAGTGTCAAGGCGATGCGGGTGGCGCAGTTTGACAGGTCCCATATTCGTATTGTCTTTGAACATGACAAAGAGATTGATATATGGCACAAGATCGCCGGATCGAAGCTGCTCATCTATCTGGGCAAAAAAAGAGGCAAAAAAAGTCTCCCCAGGCTCATCTCCAACGCCTCTAGAGTCATTGTCATCGATCCAGGGCACGGTGGCAAGGATAGTGGGGCTGTGGGATACAAAGGCAAAAAGGAAAAAGATATCGTCCTCTCCATCGCCAAAAGAGTCTACAAAAAGCTCAAAAAAGCTGGATACAAGGTCTATCTGACAAGGAGAGGGGACTATTTCATATCTCTTCGCAACCGCACCAGATTTGCCAACAAGGTCAAGGCCAACCTCTTCATCTCCATCCATGCCAACGCCGCTCCCAAAAAGAGCAAGAGGCTCTCGATGAAGGGGGTGGAGACCTTCTTCCTCTCACCTGCTAGAAGCGAGCGGGCCAAGAGAATTGCGGCGCTGGAGAACAGAGTCGATATGAAAAATATGAGCTACTACAGCAAAAATGTCTTTTTGAACTTCATCAACAGAGAAAAGACCATCATGTCCAACAAGCTGGCCATTGACATCCAGCGAAATATTCTTTTGGCTTTGCGCAAGAAGTATCGGGGAGTAGTGGATGGAGGTGTGCGACCAGGACCCTTTTGGGTGCTGGTGGGCGCTCAGATGCCGGCGATCTTGGTGGAGACCGGATATATCACCAATCCAACAGAAGCGATGCGCCTCTCAAATCCTCTCTACCAAAATCTCATAGCCGAAGGAATTGTCAAAGGGGTGGAGAGCTATTTTCGCAATAGCGATCGATAGGGCAGAGCCCTATTTGTAGTTTTTGATCGCCTCTTCCAATATTTTTTGGGCCTCCTCTTTGCCCTTGTACTCTTTGACCTTGACCCATTTGTTGGGTTCTAGCATCTTGTAAGTTTCGAAGAAGTTTTTGATCTTGTCCAGGGTGTGTTTGGGCAGGTCGTCGATGGATTGGATATTGTCGTAGGTGGGATCGACCTTGCTCACAGGCACTGCCATGAGCTTCTCATCCATACCGCTCTCATCCTCCATCACCAGCACTCCGATGAGCCGGCACTTGATCACGCTGCCAGGCTGGAGAGGATAGTCGGTAAGGACCATGATATCGGCGGGATCGCCATCGGCTGCTAGGGTATTGGGGACGAAGCCATAATTTGCCGGATAGTACATGGCGCTGTACATCACTCTATCGACCCAGATGGCGCCGCTATCTTTGTCGATTTCGTATTTGATATTGGAACCATAGGGGATCTCGATGAGGGCGTGGACCTTGTCGGGATTTTCGCCGTGTCCGATTTTGGATATGTTCATCATCACTCCTTGAAAAATTTTGGGCTATTATATAGTAAAAGTTTTAAAAATTGGTTTACTCACCTAGCCCAAAGACATTGGAGAGGGTGTTGATGTAGTTGAAATACCCGGTGATGGCTACTGCTTCTAGGATCTCCTTGTCGCTCCAGCCAAGCTCTTTGAGTGCGTCGATCTGCTGTTTGGTGATTTTGTAGTTGTCCTTTTGGCTGGCCCGTATGCAAAACTCCAGCAAAGCTTTGGTCTTCTTGTCGGTATTCATCGCCTCGACCCCTTGGAGTATCTCCTCAATCTGCTCTTGGGTGAGGCCTAACATCTTGGCGATGTTTTTGTGCACGTCCACGCACATCTTGCAGCTGTTCTCTTTGGAGATGAGCAGGGCGATCGCCTCTTTGATATAGTAGGGCAGGTGGGTCTGTTTGAGCAGGTAGTTTTGTACCATCACATCAGTGGCGTTGTAGATATTTTCATCGATGGCCAGGAGTTTGAATATCTCTCCAAGCTTACCCGTCTTTTCCAGGATAGGTCTGGCTTTTTCCTGGATCGATGGGCTCATCTGCTCAAATTCCGGAAGATCGATATGGGCCATGTGACGCTCCTTTTTAAGAGCTCATTATATCACAAAAACTTATAAAATTTCATAATCGATCGTAAGGGAGGCTTCTGGGAGGCTCTCTTCTAGAAATCTTCGCAAAGAGGCTATTTTGTTGTTGGCGTCGTTGTGGCCCAAGGCGAAGAAGGCGACAGCCAAGACCGCTTCTTTGGCATATTCGCCGCTGAGGTCCGCTACGGCCATATTTTTTCCTTTGAGGCGATCCTTGATAGAGGCAAGGACTTTTCTACGCCCCTTGAGAGAGTGGATATAGGGAAGATCGACAGTGATCAGCGCGTGGACTAGGAGCACCGCTCCCCTTCGTGGTAGCGAAAGCCTCTCTTTTCTATCTCATGAATGAAAAAGTCGATCCAGTATTTTGCTTTTTGAGGGTCTTTGGATGCGATGGAGATGACATCGTAGTAGCGTCCCTCTTTGATAGCTGGGAGGGAGGAGAAGTCGAGATCTTTTGGCAAGGCCTGCATGATATCCATCAGATCGTTCTCGCTGGCCTCTACACAGATGGTGTAGCGATACTCTTTGACGGCTTTCGGCCAGAAGCGATCGAGGGCCTCCTTGATCATCGGATGGGCCATCTGGGGAAAGCCGGGGACGAAAAAGTAGCGATTATCCAGATAGAATCCTGGTACTTTGTTGATGGGATTGTGAAGAAGCCTGGCTCCCTTTGGAAGCATCGCCATGTTGATGCGGTGGGGGTAGGCTTCGTCGCCGAAGCGCTCCAGGATGAGCCTCTTGGCTTCGCCGTGGAGGTGGAGCTGGCCATCACCAAACACTTCGGCTGCGATTTGGCGGGTGTGATCGTCGGGGGTGGCCCCGATACCGCCGAAGCTAAAGAGCACGGCGTCGGGATCGGATCGCACCAGCTCAAATGTCTTTTTCATAAGATCTGGATCATCTTCAACGATGAAAGAGCCTTTGAGCCAATAGCCCCTTTTGAGCAGTTCGTCTCTCAAGAAAGGAAAGTGCCTATCGTCCCTTCTTGCGTTGAGAATTTCGGTGCCGACGATGACTTGATAGAAATTAGGCTCCGGCTTTTTCAAGGATGAACTTCTCCATCTCTTCGACGATCTCTTCGATGGATCGCTCGCCGTTGATCTTTTTCAAAAGTCCCTTTTGCTCGTAGTATTTTTCGATTTCTGGAAGAGGCTCTAGATAGAGTTTCATGCGGTTGTTGAAGACCTCCTCGTTGTCGTCTGCGCCTCTGGCCCTGCCCAAGACACGTTCTTTGGCCGTCTCTTCGCTGACCACCACTTCGATGACTGCTTCTAGCTTGATGTCGGGGTTTTCTTCGAGCATCTTCTCCAAGGCCTTCATCTGCTCCACGCTTCTTGGAAAGCCGTCGATGAGGATGATGTCTTTGTCACTGTTTAAAATGGCATTGCGTATCGTATCCATGACGATCTCAAGAGGGACCAGCTTGCCCTGGTCGATGTAGCTTGCGATGGTGGCTCCAAGGGGCGTGCCTTTGGCGACCTCCTGGCGCAGAAGCTCACCGGTGGAGTAGTGGACGATTTTGTCGCTGTTTCGTTTGGCGATGAGCTCGGCGTCGGTGGTCTTGCCGCTTCCGGGGGCTCCGATGATCAAGAAAAGTTTTTTCATTGTTTCTCCTTTAGATTGGTTCTACTTCTATCTTTTTGGCTTGGCCGCGGCATAGGGCTATCTTGGCGCCGTTGGCTTCTACTTGGATGGGTCCGAAGAAGCTCTTGGAGAGCACCTTGATGACGTCTCCTCGGCGAAAGCCCATGCTCTCGAGCTTGCATTTGAATTCGTCGCAGCCCTCCTCGAAGTCCACGACGCGCACAAGAGTTCCTTGTTTTGCCTCACTGAGCTTCATGTTTTTTGGGCTCGCGGATGCGGATATGGAGCTCTTTGAGCTGCTCTGGATCCACGGGGCTTGGCGCCTGGGTGAGGAGACACTGGGCCTTTTGGGTCTTCGGGAAGGCGATGACGTCTCGGATGTTGTCCCGTTTGGTAAGAAGCATTATAAGCCTGTCGAACCCTATGGCGAATCCCCCGTGAGGCGGAGCGCCAAACTTCAAGGCGTCCAGCAAGAAGCCGAACTTCTCTTTGGCCTCTTCGTCGCCGATACCGAGGATCTCGAATATCTTTTTTTGCATTTCGGGTTTATGAATACGGATACTCCCTCCTCCAAGCTCCACGCCATTGAGCACGATATCGTAGGCTTCGCTCGTCATCTCCTCGATATCTTCGGTGTCGATGTTTTTGGGCTTGGTGAAGGGGTGGTGGAGGGCTTTGATCTTGACCTCTCCCTCTTCGATCTCGAACATCGGAAAATCGACGATCCAGACGAACTCGTATCTGTCGTGATCGATGAGCCCCATCTTTTTGGCCACCTCCTGGCGAAGCCGCCCCATATAGTCGAGCACCACCTTCTTGCTTCCGGCGCCAAAAAAGATGAGATCTCCGGGTTCGGCTTTCGTGCGCTCAATGATCGCCTTTTTCTCTTTGTCGCTCAAAAATTTGACGATGGGCCCCTGGAGATCATCCTCTTTGACCTTGACCCACGCAAGGCCCTTTGCACCGAATTTCGCCACGAAATCGGTGAGATGGTCGATATCCTTTCGGCTTAGTCCCAGGGCGCCGCCGGGGACTTTGAGGGCTTTGATGCGGTTAAGCTTTTTGTACTGGGCGATGTCACGAAAGACTTTGAGCTCCGTATCTTCGAAGATGTCAATGACGTCGGTTAGAGGAAGATCGTAGCGCAGATCGGGTTTGTCGCTGCCATATTTTTCCATCGCCTCCTTGTAGGGCATCCGTTTGAAAGGAGGCTTGACCTCGATGCCGACCGCTTTGAAGATGGAAGCGATGAGCCCTTCGGCTATTTCCATTACTTCATCTTCGGTGCAAAAGCTCATCTCCACGTCTATTTGGGTAAATTCGGGCTGCCTGTCGGCCCGAAGGTCTTCGTCCCTAAAACATTTGGCGATCTGGAAGTAGCGATCAAATCCCGCCACCATCAAGAGCTGCTTGAAAAGCTGAGGGGACTGGGGGAGGGCGTAGAACTCCCCGGGATAGAGGCGACTTGGCACAAGGTAATCTCTGGCACCCTCAGGAGTCGATTTGGTCAATATCGGTGTCTCCACCTCCAAAAATCCATGCTCGTCCAAGAAATTTCTCGCCGCTATGGCCGCTTTGCTGCGAAGCTCGAAAGTCTCAAAGGCCTCTTTGGTGCGAAGATCCAAGTAGCGGTATTTGAGCCGGATCTCTTCGTTGACGCTGGTGTCGCCTATCAAAAAGGGGAGGGGTTCGCTCTCATTTTCGATGATGAGCTCATCGACGACCACCTCGATGGTGCCCGTTTTGAGCTTGGGATTTTCGAGGCCTTCGCCCCTTTTTCTCACCTTTCCCTTGGCGATGAGGACGTACTCGTCTCTGACTCTCGTGGCTACCTTGTGGGCCTTTTGGCTGTCGGCGGGATCGCAGACGAGCTGGACGATGCCGCTCTTGTCTCTAAGATCGATGAATATGACGCCGCCATGATCGCGGTAGCTGTTGGCCCAGCCGCACAGCACCACCTCTTTGCCGACATCTTTTTCACTCAGGTTCGCGCAGTAATCGGTTCTCAAATCCTATCCCTTGTCTAATTTTTGTTGCGATTATACAAAAACTAATCTTATAAAGATATGATAAAATAGTACGAAAAAAAGAGGGTCGATGAAGATAGAGTGCGCCGGAATCGTGATCAAGCCAGGAGGCCATGATCTCAAAGATATCTACAAAAAGGTCAAAAAAGCCTTTGAAAAGGAGGGTATCTGTGTCAAGCTAGATCGTGCCAGTGCCCAGATCATCGCAGAAAAAGGGGGAGTGCCTTTTGATGAGCTCTGTGAGAGCTGCGATATTTTGGTCTCTTTGGGAGGGGATGGGACGCTCATATCGGTGGCAAGAAGGAGCTATCCCTACCACAAACCGGTCCTGGGGATCAATGTGGGGACGTTGGGATTTTTGACCGATGTGCAGCCAGATGATATCGAAGGCTTTGTTAAAAAGCTCAAAAAGGGGGAGTTTCGCATCGATACTAGGATGATGATCGAGGTCTCGATCCTGGGGAAAAAGGAGCGGATTGTCGCTTTTAATGATGTGGTGATCACCCGTCCGGCGGTGAGCAAAATGATCCATATCGACACCTTCATAGGAGATGATCCTCTCAACAGCTACTATGGCGACGGGCTCATCATCTCCACGCCTACGGGATCGACCGCCTACAACCTCTCAGCAGGCGGACCGGTGGTCTATCCCTTCACCAACGCCTTCATCTTCACGCCTATTTGTCCCCACTCTCTTACTCAGCGCCCTTTGGTGCTGCCAGGAGATTTTGAGATCAAGGTGCGTACCAGAAGCAAGTCGGCCCTCATCGTCATCGACGGTCAGGATATGTATGAGTTCACGCCCCAAGATGAGGTGATCATCAAAAAAGCCCCCATAGGGGCCAAGCTCATCCACAGAAAAGAGCGAAACTATTTCAATGTCTTAAGAGAGAAGCTTGGTTGGGGGATATAGGTGATTGAGTCTTTGCTGATCAAAGAGTATCTGAGCTTCCAAGAGGCCAGACTTCGTTTCAAGCCGGGCCTTGTGGTCTTCACTGGTCCTAGTGGCGCTGGCAAGAGTTTGCTCATTGATGCTTTGTTGGCCCTTTTTGGTCAAAGAGGGGTGGAGGCTAGAGTAAGTGAGGCTGTGTGTGATTTCGATCTGGATCTAGAGCCCTTTGGGATCGATAGGGATGAGGTGATCGTGGTGAGGGCCATAAAAAAGGAGAAGGTCCGTTACTTTTTAGGAGATCACGCCCTCTCAAAGAGGAGCCTGCGTCAGATCTTTGGGCCGAAAATATTTTACCTGCACCAAAAGGAGCAGGGCTTTTTTGAGGGCGCGAATCTTCTAAGGATGGTGGAAGCCTTTATAGACGATCCAGGCTTTATCACAGCCAAAGAAGAATATGAGCGACTCTACAAGGAGTGGCTCAAGACCAAACAAGAGCTAGCAGATCTGGAGCAAAAAAGACGCAATATCGACCAGCACAGGGAGTTTTTGGAGTTTGAGATCCAAAAGATCGCCTCAATCGATCCAAAGCCGGGAGAGTATGAGGAGCTCATGGAGCTTAAAAAGGAGCTTTCGAAAAAGGAGAAGATCCTT
>PUXX01000018.1 GCA_009659895.1 Campylobacterota bacterium | reverse complement strand
GGGGCTCTTGGTAGTAGATCTGGCCCTCGTATCGCAAGGTTTTGTTCTGGTCGTTGGTGATGGTCTGGATGAAGTTGCTTTGAAAAGAGGATATCTGGATCTGAGCAAAAAGGGCCGGGGAAAAAAGCAAGAGTACAATTAGCTTTCTCATAGCTGCTCCTTTGGATGATTATATACGATTTTGTGTTAAAATGGCAAAAATAAAAAAGGGTAGCCCATGGTAAAAGGAATCGTCAAAAAGGTCTTCGGTACCAAGAACGATCGAGAACTCAAACGATATCAAAAAAGAGTCAAGAAAATCAACGCCCTCGAACCAAAATATGAGAAGATGAGCGATGAAGAGCTCAAGGCAGCTTTTGATGAGCTACGCCAGCAGGTCAAGAGTGGCCAAAAGAGTATGGACGATGTGCTAGAGGACTCTTTTGCCATCACAAGAGAGGCTAGCAAGAGAGTTTTGGGGATGCGCCACTATGATGTGCAGCTCATTGGAGGGATGGTCTTGCATGAGGGCAAGATCGCCGAAATGAAGACGGGTGAAGGGAAGACGCTTGTGGCCACTTTGGCGGTGGCTCTCAACGCCATGAGTGGCGAAGGTGTCCATGTCGTCACCGTCAACGACTACCTGGCCAAACGGGACGCCACGGAGATGGGCAAGCTCTATGAGTTCTTGGGATACAGTACCGGATGTATCACCTCTCAGATCCACGATGACCATGAGCGCAAGAAGCAGTACGACTGTGATATCACCTATGGCACCAACAACGAGTTTGGCTTCGACTATCTTCGTGACAATATGAAATACTCCAAAGATGAGATCGTCCAAAGGGGTCACAACTATGCTATCGTCGACGAGGTGGACTCTATCTTGATCGATGAGGCCAGGACTCCATTGATCATTTCGGGGCCTACAAACAGGAAATTGGATAGCTATATCAAAGCCGATCAGATCGCCAAGCAGCTCCAAAAAGATAAACACTTCACCGTCGATGAGAAGGATCGCGTGATACTCCTCACTCAAGAGGGGATCGCCAAGGCTGAGGAGCTCTTTGGGGTGGACAATCTCTACAGTCTAGAAAATGCCATCCTAGCTCACCATCTCGATCAAGCCCTCAAGGCCAACTACCTCTTCCAAAAGGATGTGGATTACGTGGTCAAAAATGGTGAGGTGGTGATTGTCGACGAGTTTACGGGACGACTGAGTGAAGGCAGAAGATTTAGCGAGGGGCTCCACCAGGCCCTGGAGGCCAAGGAAGGGGTCCAGATCCAGGAGGAGAGCCAGACACTGGCCGATATCACCTTCCAAAACTATTTTCGGCTTTATAAGAAGCTGGCGGGTATGACAGGTACGGCTCAGACAGAAGCGACGGAGTTTGCTGAGATCTACGGGCTTGAAGTGATCTCTATTCCTACTAACAAGCCAGTGATTCGTAAAGATCACGACGATCTGATCTTCAAGACAGAAAAAGAGAAGTTCGACGCCGTGGTCAAAAAGATCAAAGAGCTCCATAAAAAAGGGCAGCCTGTCTTGGTGGGGACCACATCTATCGAAAAAAACGAACTTTTGCATCAGCTGCTTAAGAAAGAGAAGATCCCCCATACCATCCTCAACGCCAAGCACCATGAAAAGGAGGCCCAGATCATCGCCCAAGCGGGCAAAAAAGGAGCGGTGACCGTAGCGACCAATATGGCTGGACGGGGAGTGGATATCAAGATCGATGATGAAGTAAGAAAGCTTGGAGGCCTCTTTATTCTGGGCACGGAGCGGCATGAGAGCCGCCGTATCGACAATCAGCTCAGAGGTCGATCCGGCCGTCAGGGTGATCCTGGTGAGAGTCAGTTCTTTTTGAGTCTAGAGGACAATCTCTTGCGGATCTTTGGAGGTGAGCGAATCAAAAACATCATGGATCGTCTAGGGATCGAGGAGGGTGAGCATATCGAATCCAAAATGGTCACAAGAGCTGTGGAGAAGGCTCAAAAGAAGGTGGAAAATCTCCATTTTGAGTCTAGGAAGCATATCTTAGAATATGACGATGTGGCCAATGAACAAAGAAAGACCATCTACAAATTTCGTCAAGAGCTCCTAAATCCCGACTATGATATCTCCAAAAAGATCGAAGAGAATCGTGCTGACGTGCTGGAGCAGCTCTTCGCCGAGGCTCAGATCTATCCCGAATCACCAAAAGAGGACTACGATCTTTCCAAGCTTATGAAACTGCTTCGGGAGGAGTTTGGGGCCGTTTTTGAGATAGAAGAGCTCAAAGATAAAGAGTATGATGATCTCTTTGCCTATGTGCTTGGCCGGCTCAAGGAGGAGTATGAGGCCAAGATGGGGGTGCTAGATCCCAAACAAAGAGCCGAGATAGAGAGGATCCTCTATCTGCAGGTCCTTGACAATGCGTGGCGGGAGCATCTGTATCAGATGGATATCCTCAAGACCGGGATCGGGTTGCGTGGTTACAACCAAAAAGATCCTTTGGTCGAGTACAAAAAAGAGTCTTACAATCTCTTTGTGGAGCTTGTCAACCGCATCAAAAAAGAGGCGATCAAGACGCTCCACCTCGTCCAGCTTCGCAGTGAAGAGGAAGAAGAGGAGATTCGCAAACTTGAGCAAGAACTGGCCAAAATGGAGGAGCAGATCAAGCAAGAGGCGGTACTCCAGCACGCCAATGAGGAGCAGACTTCTAGCCAGCTTCCTGGCAAGAAGCCGGCTCGCAACGAGCCCTGTCCATGCGGAAGTGGCAAAAAGTACAAACACTGCTGTGGCAAGAGCGGACCAAAAAAAGGGCTTCTAGCCTCCAGCAATGGATAAGAGGTTCGTCTACTTCATTGTCAGGCGCTATTTGCGCTTCGATAAAGAGCAGCCCTTCATCTTCCTCTCCGCCCTTTTGGCCTTTTTGGGTATCGCCGTGGGTGTCATGGTCCTCATCGTGGCTATGGGGATCATGAACGGCTTCGACAAGGAATTTGAGAGGAAGCTCTTTACCATGAACTATCCTCTTACCATCTATCCAAAATTTAGCTCCTATCTCAATGGCCAGATCCTTAAAGATCTAGAGGTCAGGTTTCCTCATCTACGATTTAGTCCCTACATCACCTCTCAAGTGATCTATAAAAAAGGGCAAAAACTTGAGGGGGGGATGGTATTTGGGGTCGATTTCGCCAAAGAGCTGGCTATCAACGACGTATTGGCCAAACAGATCAAAAAGATTCCAAAGAAGTTTGAGATCGTCGTGGGGAAGGAGCTTTTTGACGAACTCTATTTGACCAAGGGCGAAAAGCTGATGGTGATCTTTGCCAAGAGTGAGCCAAACGCTTTTTCTATCACACCTCTTTTTAAGCGATTTAGAGTGGTGGACTATTTTCGCTCAGGACTCATCGCCTATGACAAAGCCTATTCCTATACCACGCTACAATCCTTGCAAAAAATACTTCACCTACCGCCTCAGCGCTACTCAGGTATCCATGTCTACTCCAAAGAGCCCCAAAAAGATAGAGAGCTTCTTAAAAAGGTACTGCCTCTTAATCTCACCGTCGTTGGGTGGTGGCAGCAAAATGGCAACTTTTTTGCTGCTTTGAAGATGGAAAAGAGAGCTCTCTTTATCGTCTTGATGCTCATTATTCTCATCGCTTCTCTCAATATCGTAAGCTCGCTTCTTATGACGGTGATGAATAGGCGCAAGGAGATCGCACTGCTATTAGCGCTTGGTGCTAGCGCCAAGGAGATCGAAGGGATCTTCTTTCGTCTTGGATCGATCATTGGGGGCTTGGGGATCGTCGTGGGATCGCTGCTGGGGTTGGCTGGGATTTGGGTGCTGGGGCGGTTCGATATCGTCTCATTGCCGGCGGATGTCTATGGGACCACCCATTTGCCTATAGATCTGAGCCTGCTTGATTTTGGACTCATTATCCTGGGCGCTGGGATCATCACGCTCATCTCTTCGATCTATCCGGCCAAAAAGGCGGTAGGAGTCAATGTCATCGAGGTGTTGCGCAACGAATAGTCTACTCAAAGAGCTTAAAGGGCAGCTCCAAGGTTCGCTTGATGATGCCAAAGGGCATCTTGATGATATCTTTGGTCATGTGGGTGGTGATAGCGGGATCATCGAGATCGCCGGTAATGGAGAAGGAGGTGGTGATCTTGCCATCATCTCCTAAGAGAATATACCCAGCTAGGGGGATCTTGCTGACGATATTGGAGACACTTTTTAAAGAGGCTAGCTTCATCTCCATGGCGATGGTGCCTTTTTGTAGATCGATAAGACCACTTCCATAGATCTCCAAGGCTTTGGAGACGATTGTAAGCGATGGTATAGCGATCTTTTGATCGAAATAGCGATACTCGATTGATCCCTCTTCGATAGGGAGTCCCTGGGCGCTAAATCCTGGATCTTGGAGTGTCACCAGTGCTGGGATGGTATTGAAAAAGGCCAGGAGATTGTTGATAAGGGTGAGATTTTTGAGACTGCCGTGGACGATGCTGATATTGCCCTCAAATTGATCAAGTTTGCCTCTGGCCGTAAAGTCGTAGCTCCCTCCTTCGATGAAATCGATATGAAAGAGGTTCTTGACGAAAGTGTCGGAGAGATTTTTGGCGACTACATTGATATAGCCGTCGTAAAAGGCTATTTTTGCAGTGCCGCTATCGGTGTGAATTTTCGCTTTGACAAGACCGTCTTGGATCTGGGCCTGGCCATGTTTGATAAAAAGAAGATGTCCTTTTTTGGTGATGTTGCACTCTTTGAAGGAGAGTTTGAGTTTTGGGAGTTTGTGCTTGGAGCCATTGAGATCAAATCCAGAGGCATCTAATGTGATATGGCCAAGATGCAAGGAGAGTGGCTTAAAACGTAGATCGAAAAAATCCTCTATGGCTATATGCCTCCAATCTCCTTTGAACTCAAGCTCTCTTAGCGGTCGGCCAGCTTTGAGAAAGGGGCTGGCCTCTTTGATGATATATCCTTGGTAGTTTCTGCCTTTGATAATAAGCTTGCCCGCTTTTGGATCGAGCTTTTGTATGAGTGGGCTAAAGGGCCTGAGCTTGGTGATATCACTGATTTTGATGAGAAGTTTTGGCTCAAGCTCTATGGATATGGGCAGATATGAGAGGGTGACGCTTTTGCTTTGAAGATCGATGTCGATACGCTCTTTGAGATCTTTGGCATCGAAGATCTTATATCCGTCGAAACTGAGCCTAGCTCTTTGGATCTGAGCCTTGAGCTTGGCTTTTAGAGGATCGATCACCCCCTGGACCTTGGCGGTGACGAGAGGTTTGATAGAGATCGTGGATGGTTTGAGGATGGCTCTTGTGTTTTTGAGTTTGAGATAGGCCTTGTGCAAGGTCAGATCGATCCCTGCTATCTGGATATCGGACTCTTTGGTCCTAAATGCACCTTGGGCGGTCACTTTTTTGGATCTGAAGTGGTAGGATATATTGAGATCTGCCTGGATCGATCCACGTTTTTGTCTGATTGGCAGATCGATGCCATAGGCTTTGAGGAGCCTTCGTACAGGTCGGTGGTAGGGTGTGTCGGTATGGATGTGGATGGTGATGGAGCTTTTGTGAGGTTTTCTTAGATCTTTGATCTTGACCCAAGATCCAGTTAGATCGATCTTTTCGTAGCTTGGGTTGGAGAGATCAAATTGTAATGTGTCGCCGCTGTATCGAAGGAGAGCCTCTTTGGCCCGGGCTTTGGGAAGCTTTGGATGAAAGAAGGCTTGTACGTCGTAAGCGGCCGCCAGGGCTTTGAGGCTTTTGAAATCTAGTCCATCGCCTAGATGGAAACGTCCCGTACAGGAGAGGAGCTGGTAGGAGCTTGCTTTGACCCTTTTGGTGCTCCAGGCCAGGATTTTTGGATGGAGCGGGAGAGATTGGAGGAGCTTGCTCAAAGAGGTGTTGTCAAATTTCTGGCTTGTTAGATAAAACTCAATCAGATCCGCTTTGCGATCAAGTCTTATTTTTGCCTTGATGCCATGGATGCGCAAATCGGCTTGAAGATGGGCCCGGTTCTTGTCTATTTTGGCGATGCCGTGTGCCAAGAGATCAAGAGGGGTGAAGAGAAATCTTTGGATCTGAAGATAGATGGAGCCTTGATGGTAGTAAAACTTCATTTGCGCTTCGATATTTTTGGAGCGCAAACGCAAGAGTTGTCTGTCATAATCCAAAGAAAATGGCTCTTTGTAATCGATTCTTTCGATCTTGATTTTCTCAAAGATTTTTGGGATCAGATCGATAGAGGCTAGGGGGAGCTTTTTGGATGAGCCTTTTGTATCCAAAGAGATCCTTTTTGCCTTTACTATTAGTTTTTTATCCACTCTTAGGTACAATTCTTGCGCCTCAACACCTAAAAGAGCGAGTCTGGGGATAGTGATACCGTGGAGCAAGAGCGAATAGACTCCCAATAAAAGGAGAATCGTGGCAAGAAAGGCGCTTAGAGCGATCTTTTTGATTTTTGAGATGGCGGTGATGATCATTGTAGCGGCGCTTTTTTATTTTTCGAGGCCCATGGAGGTGCAAAGCCCGCAGCTTCGTATCCCATCGGGCTCCATTGGCAAAATTATAGCACATCTAGACGCTGAGTATATTCCCATGACCAGGCTCGATCGATACGCTCTGGCCCTTTTAGGCCATCCCCAGAGGGGATGGATCGATATTGGCCAAGAGCGGATGAGCAGGCTCGATTTCTTGCATGCTTTGACCACCGCAAAAGCGGCGCTTTTTTGTGTGACGATCATCCCTGGGGAGACCACGTATGTGATACTGCGCCAGCTTGCCAAGAGAGGGTACGATCTTGATAGACTCCAAAATATCTATGACCAGTATGCTCCCTATCCCGAAGGGGTCTTGTTCGCTCAGACCTACTGTCTGCCAAAGGGGAGCGATGAAAAGAGCGTGATGGGCTATCTCATCCAAGAGGGACTAAAAAACCATGAAAGAGTGGCGATGAAGCATCAAAAGAGCTTCGATCAAGAAGCCTGGTTCAAAAAGATCGTCACGATCGCCTCTATTATCCAAAAAGAGGCGGCGAATGAGGAGGAGATGCCCCTGGTAGCATCAGTGATCTATAATAGACTCAAAAAAGGGATGCCGTTGCAGATGGATGGGAGCCTCAACTATGGCAGTCACTCTCATGAGAAGATCACCCCCAAAAGGATACGCAACGACACAAGCGCCTTTAATACTTATAAAAACAGAGGCCTGCCTCCATATCCGGTCTGCGTGGTAGGGGAGAAAGCCATCGAGGCAGCCTTGTATCCGGCTAAGAGCGACTATCTCTACTTCGTCCGCTCCAAGGATGGCGGTCACAAATTTAGCCGAACTTATAAAAAACATTTGCGCAACATCAAAGATGTGCAAAAATGAAACAGAAAAAGATTTCTCCTCTTCGAATCCAGCTCGTTTGAGAAAAGATAAAAGCAACTGTTGTTACCATAATGGTGTAAATTAAAACAACGAAGAGGAGAGAATATGGGCGCAAAAATTGTATGGACCAAAATCGACGAAGCTCCGGCTTTGGCCACCTACTCACTGTTACCAATCGTAAAAGCATTTACCAAAGAGGCTGGTGTGGATTGGGAGCTTAGGGATATCTCCTTGGCGGGACGTATCCTGGCGACTTTTGCCGACAGGCTTCCCGAAGATCAAAGGGTGCCAGACGAGCTGGCCTATCTAGGAGAGCTTGTCCTCAAGCCAGAGGCCAACATCATCAAGCTCCCCAACATCTCAGCATCCCTTCCTCAGCTGGTAGCTGCGATCAAGGAGCTCCAGTCTCAAGGATACGATCTGCCTGACTATCCAGAAGAGCCAAAGAGCGCTGAGGAGGTCGAGGTACAAGAGCGTTACAAGACCTGTATCGGATCTGTGGTCAACCCTGTCCTTCGACAAGGAAACTCCGATCGAAGACTTTCTGAAGCGGTCAAGCAGTATGCCAAGAAGCATCCTCACAAGATGCGAGAGGTAAGCCCTGATAGCAAATCCTATGTGGCTCACATGGATAAAAACGATTTCTATCAAAATGAGCAGTCTCTCATCAGTGACAAAGATCAGACTCTCAAGCTGGTTTTTGAGTCCAAGGATGGCAGCAAAAAAGAGGTCCTCAAAGAGGTCGATGTACTAGCTGGAGAGGTGTTTAGCGCCGCCAGTCTCAATAGAAAAGAGCTCAAGGATTTCTATGAGCAGGTGATCAAGGATGCCAAAGAGAAAGATATTCTCTTTTCTCTCCATGTCAAAGCTACGATGATGAAGATCTCAGATCCAGCTCTTTTTGGTGATGCCATTCGTGTCTACTACAAAAAGCTCTTCGAAAAATTTGGCAAGGAGCTAGAAGAGATCGGATTTAATCCAAACAACGGTCTGGTCGATCTGTACAACAAGCTTGAGAAACTTCCAGAAGGGGTCCAGCAAGATATCAAAGAGTGCATCGACGAGATCTACAAAGAGCAGCCTCGCATGTATATGGTCGATAGCGACGCTGGTATCACCAACCTCCATGCTCCAAACGATGTCATCATCGACGCCTCTATCCCAGCGGTGATCAAAAATGGTCTCAAAGGATGGGGGCCAGATGGTGAGGTCGAAGATCTTGTCATCACCGTACCTGATAGAACCTACGCCAGAATGTACAAAAAAATCGTCAGCGATATCGTCAAGAACGGCCAGTTCGATCCTGCGAAAGTGGGTACCGTCCAAAATATCGGTCTTATGGCGAAAAAGGCCGAAGAGTACGGAAGTCATGACAAGACATTCTTCCCACCAGCTGACGGCTATATCAAGACCATCGACGAAGAGGGCAATACCGTCATGTGCCATGAGGTGGAAGAGGGCGATATCTGGCGAGCCTACAGCGCCAAGGATGACGCTATCGTCGACTGGGTGAAACTAGCTGTCAGACGCGCCAAAGAGAGCGGCTATCCTATCGTCTTTTGGCTTGATAGCAACAGAGCCCATGATGCCAACTTGATCAAAAAGGTCCTAGACACTCTCAAGGAAGAGGATCTAAGCGGTGTTGAGTACCACATCATGGCTCCAGAGCAGGCGATGACCTACACCTTGAAGCGATTTAGAAAAGGTGAGGGTACGATTGCAGTCACAGGGAACGTCTTGCGTGACTACCTCACGGATCTCTTCCCGATCATCGAAGTGGGCACAAGCGCTAGGACTCTTTCTATCGTGCCTCTTCTCAATGGCGGAGGAGTTTTTGAGACAGGTGCCGGTGGTTCTGCTCCAAAACATGTGGAGCAGTTTATCAAAGAGGGGCACTTGCGATGGGACAGTCTGGGTGAGTTCATGGCTTTGGTAGAGTCTTTGAAACTTGCGGTCAAGCAAGGAGCAAGTCCAAAGGCCAACATCATCGCCGACGCTTTGGACAGAGCGGTAGGTCAGTATCTTGATAAAGATATGACACCAAAACGAAAAGTAGGAGAGCTCGATAACAGAGGCAGCCACTACTATCTGGCCAGATTTTGGGCGGAGGAGCTTGCGAAGTGTGGTGATAGCGAGCTAGAGGCCAAATTCGCCCCCGTAGCCGAAAAGCTCAAGGCAAATGAGCAAGCTATCTTGGATGAGATCAGGGCTACCGAAGGTAAGAAGACCGATATCGGTGGATACTACCATCCAGACGACGCAAAAGCGGAAGCTGCTATGAGACCTAGCAAGATCTTCAACGAAATCATCGACAATATCTAAATATTTGGAGGCTCTTGCCTCCAAGAAAGGAACGCACATGGCAAAAAGTTCAAAAGTCTCGATCGTAGGAGCGGGCGGAAATGTGGGTAGTATCGTCGCATACTCCATCGCCATGCAAGGACTTGCCCACGAAGTGATCTTGGTGGACAGAGACAAGGATCGTGCCGAAGGAAAAGCGCTGGATATGAACCAAGCAGCTGCTGCTCTTAGGACCCACTCTATCGTACGGGCGGCGAAGGATTATAGCGATATAGAGGGAAGCAAAGTAGTCGTCATCACCGCCGGATTTCCAAGAAAACCCGGAATGAGCAGGGACGATCTCCTCTTCGCCAACGCTGATATCGTCAGTGAAGTGACCGAAAATATCGTCAAGCATGCTCCAGATTCTATCATCATTGTCGTGACCAACCCTCTTGATACCATGACCTACGTCGCGCTCAAAAAGAGCGGTTTTCCCAAAAACAGAGTTATTGGAATGGCTGGGATTTTGGATGGGGCCAGGATGACCCACTTCATCTACGAAAAGCTTGGATTTGGCGCAGGTCAGATACGTGCCACCGTCATCGGAGGACACGGGGACTATATGGTGCCGCTTCCAAGATACTCGACAGTCGCAGGCATTCCAATAACTGACCTCTTGACTCCCCAAGAGCTCCAGGAGGTGATCGATGCCACCAAAAATGGCGGGGCCCAGATCGTCAAGCTCATGGGCACAAGCGCCTATTTCGCTCCTGGAAAAGCGACGGCTATCATGGTGGAGGCTATCTTGAAGGACTCCAAAAAGATCTATCCATGCTCTACCCTTTTAGAAGGAGAGTATGGAGTCCACGGCATCCCAAATGGTGTGCCCGTGACGCTGGGAGCCGATGGAGTCGAAGATATCATCGAGCTTCAGCTCACTCCAAAGGAGAAAAAGGAGTTCCAGCGAAGCGTCGAATCGGTCAAGGAGCTCATCGATGTCCTTGAGAACCAAAACTACTTTGGAGATAAGTCATGAGGACGGTGAAATATGACGACATCGTCAACGCCGTCAAAAACATGATCATCTACTCCACCACCCATTTGGGTGAGGATATGCTCCAGGCCCTCAAGGAGGCGTATGAAAAAGAGCAGAGCGAAGTGAGCAGGGCGGTCTTGGCTCAGCTGCTAGAAAATGCTGAACTGGCGGCCAAGGAGACCAAGCCTTTGTGCCAGGATACGGGACTGGCCGTCTACTTCGTCAAGGTGGGCGAAGATGTACGAGTCGATGGAGGCAGTCTCAAAGAGGCTCTTTACGAAGGGACCCAAAAGGGCTACAAGGAGGGCTATCTGCGCGCATCGACCTGTGATTGTTTCACTAGAGAAAACCTCAAAGACAAAATAGGCTATAACCTCCCGCCCGTGATCTATTTCGATCTGGTCAAAGGAGATCGTATAGAGATCGAATATGCCGCCAAAGGTGGAGGGAGCGAGAACGCAAGCAGAGCCAGAGTCCTAGCTCCAGCCCAGGGGATCCAGGGGATCAAGGAGTTTGTCAAGCAGGTCGTCAGCGACGCAGGACCCAACGCCTGTCCACCCTACACGGTAGGAGTGGGTATTGGCGGGACCTTTGACTATGCGGCGGTGCTGAGCAAACATGCTCTTTATAGAGAAGTGGGCAGTCTCAATCCAGATCCAGATCTGGCCAAACTAGAACAGGAGCTCAAAGATGAGCTCAACAAGCTTGGCATAGGGGCTATGGGCATGGGCGGTACACAGACGGTCCTGGCTGTCCATATCGAGACTTTTGAGCCGGGGAGGATGTGCCATATAGCATCACTGCCTGTAGCTGTCAATATCCAGTGTCACAGCGCCAGACACGCACATATCACATTGTAGGGGCGAACCATGGCAGAATATAGACTCACAACCCCCCTGAGCGACGAAGATGTAAGCAAGCTCAAAGCCGGCGACATCGTCTATCTTAGCGGCACCATCTATACCGCTAGAGATGCGGCTCACAAAAGACTGGTGGATCTGATACAAAAAGGAGAGCCCCTTCCTTTTGATCTCAAAGGGGCGGTGATCTACTACGTTGGACCCACGCCTCCAAAGCCTGGCGAGGTCATCGGGAGCGCTGGTCCGACCACCAGCTACCGTATGGACAGCTATGCTCCCATCCTCATCGAGCATGGACTCAAGGGGATGATCGGCAAAGGACGTAGAAACGATGCTGTCAAAGAGGCGTGCAAGAAGCACAAGGCGGTCTACTTCGGTGCCGTCGGAGGCGCTGGAGCTCTCCTGGCTCAGCGTATCAAGGATGCGAAGGTGATCGCTTATGAGGAGCTAGGACCCGAAGCTGTGCGAGAGCTTGTGGTAGAGGATTTTCCTGTGGTGGTTGTCAACGATACCTTTGGCAACGATCTGTATGAAGAGGGGAGAAAAAAGTGGGCGCAAGCCTAACAGAAAGGAGTGAATAGATGAATATCCATGAGTATCAGGCAAAAGAGATCTTCCGTGAGTATGGTGTACCCGTACCTAGAGGAGGCGTAGCTTTCACAGGTCCGGAAGCTCGTGAGGTAGCCCAGCAGCTAGGAGGCGATCTATGGGTCGTCAAAGCCCAGATCCACGCCGGAGGCCGTGGAAAAGCCGGAGGTGTCAAACTTGCTAGAAGCTTGGATGAAGTAGAAAAGATTGCCGAAGAGATGATTGGCATGACTCTTGTGACCCACCAGACGGGACCGGAGGGGAAAAAGGTCGAGAAGGTCTATGTCGAAGAGGGCGCCGATATCCAAAAAGAGTACTATTTGGGATTGGTGCTTGATCGTAGCCTAGAGATGCCGGTGATGATGGCCTCGACAGAAGGTGGTATGGAGATCGAGGAGGTAGCTGCCAAAAGTCCCGAGAAGATCATCAAAGTCGCCATCGACCCAACTATTGGATTCCAAGGATTTCATGGACGGAAGCTCGCTTTTGGCCTTGGGCTTAGCAAGGAGGAGATGAGACCTTTTATGAAGTTCGCCGAGGCCTTGTACAATGTCTATATGGATAAAGACGCTGAGATGATCGAGATCAACCCCCTCATCAAAACGGGCAGCGGGGAGTTCTTGGCGCTGGATGCGAAGATGGGATTTGACGACAATGCCCTCTATAAGCATCCCGATATAGCGGAGATGAGAGATCTAAGCGAAGAGGATCCTGTAGAGCTAGAAGCCAAGAAGTATGGCCTTAGCTACGTCAACCTGGATGGAGATGTGGGTTGTATGGTCAACGGAGCCGGTCTTGCGATGGCGACGATGGATATCATCAAGCATGAAGGAGGAGAGCCGGCCAACTTCTTGGATGTAGGTGGTGGTGCCAATCCCGATACGGTGGCGAAAGGATTTGAGCTTATTTTGCAAGATGACAATGTCAAATCGATCTTCGTCAATATCTTTGGGGGAATTGTGCGGTGTGATAGGATCGCCAACGGGATCTTGCAGGCGACCCAGCAGGTGGAGGTGAATGTGCCTGTGATCGTGCGCCTTGATGGTACCAATGCCGAAGAGGCGGCTCAGATTCTCAAAAACGCCAATATCAAAAACATCATCCCAGCCAAAGATCTGGCCGACGGAGCGAAAAAGGCTGTGGCCGCTGCGAAAGGAGAGCTATAATGAGTATTCTGGTCAATAAAGATACGAAGGTGATCGTACAAGGCTTTACCGGGAAAGAGGGGACCTTCCACTCTGAGCAGTGTATGGAGTATGGCACGCAGATCGTCGGAGGGGTGACGCCTGGCAAAGGAGGCCAGACCCATCTTGGAAAGCCTGTGTTTAATACTGTCAAGGATGCTGTGGAGGCTACGGGCGCTACGGTGAGCATGATCTTCGTCCCGCCAGCTTTTACCGCCGACGCGGTGATGGAAGCAGCAGAAGCAGGCATAGAACTGGCTGTCATCATCACCGAAGGGGCTCCGGTCAAGGATATGATGTATGCCAAGATGTTCGCCACCAAGCACGGCATGAAGACCATCGGACCAAACTGCCCCGGTATCATCACAGCCGAAGAGTGCAAGATCGGTATCATGCCTGGATTTATCTTCAAAAAGGGTCCTGTTGGACTTATTAGCAAGTCTGGGACGCTTACGTATGAGGCTAGCAACCAAGTAGTCAAAGAGGGGCTTGGTATCACCACAGCCGTGGGAATCGGAGGCGATCCGATTATTGGTCTAAGCTACAAGCAGCTTCTGCCTATGTTCGAAGCAGATCCAGAAACAGAGGCGATCGTGATGATCGGAGAGATCGGTGGTACGCTAGAGATCGAGGCGGCGGAGTTTATCAAGGAGAACATCACCAAGCCGGTGGTCGCATTCATCGCCGGGCAGACAGCACCAAAGGGCAAGAGAATGGGGCATGCCGGAGCGATCATTAGTGGTGGCAGTGGTACGGCCCAGGAGAAGATGGAGGCTTTGGAGGCTGCAGGAGTCCATGTGGTCAAGTCACCAGCCGATATCGGCAAGACCGTAGCGAAGGCTTTGGGCAGATCATGAAAAAGAGTTTCACCGTGCTCAACATTCGATGCGAAGGATGCGCCAATACGATCAAAAAGGCCCTCTCTTCGCATTTTGGGCCGGTGGAGGTCGATCTGACAAAAGAGCCCAGAATCGTAACAGTCGATATAAATTCCTCTCAAGATGAGGAGAAATTCAAAGAGATTTTAATAAGCCTGGGTTATCCTTTAGTTGATGATGAGTTATCGAAGATGGCTCATTTGGGATTGAAGACAAAGAGCATCGTCAGTTGCGCGGTGGGAAAATTCACATTAGACAAAGGAGAGTGACATGGGATTGATAAAAGCCCCGGAGAACACCCCCGTATGGGTGGAGGAGAAAAATTGTAAAGCGTGCGACCTTTGCGTGGCCTATTGTCCAGCGGGCGTTTTGGTGATGGTGCCAGAGCCAAAGACGATCCTTGGGGCTATGGTCAAGGTGGCCTATCCAGAAGCTTGTATCGGTTGTAACGATTGTGAGCTTGAGTGTCCAGATTTTGCCATCATGGTAGCTGATAGAAAAGAGTACAAATTCGCCAAACTCACCCAAGAGGCGAAGGAGCGAGCCGAAGCGATCAAGAAAAACCACTATATGGCTCGAGAAGAAGATATCAAAGCACTTTGCGCGTAAGGAGAGGTAATGGCAAGAGAAGTAATTTCAAGTGGAAACGAGTTGGCGGCGAAGGCCGCGATAGATGCTGGATGTAGATTTTTTGGGGGCTATCCCATTACGCCTTCGAGCGAAGTGGCACATGAGATGAGTGTCTTGCTGCCAAGAGTGGGCGGGAAGTTTATCCAGATGGAAGATGAGATCGCTGGTATCGCCGTGGCTTTGGGTGCTAGCATGAGTGGTGTCAAGTCGATGACCAACACCTCTGGTCCTGGGATCAGCCTCAAGGCGGAGCAGATTGGTCTAGGATTTATGACAGAGACTCCTCTTGTCATCACAAACGTCATGCGAGGCGGTCCATCGACCGGTCTTCCTACACGTGTGCAGCAAGGAGATATCAACCAGGCAAAATCTCCTACTCATGGTGATTATAAATCGATCACGTTTTGTCCAGGAAGTCTTGAGGAGTGCTATACGGAGGTAGTCAGAGCCTTCAACGTAGCCGAAGAGCTCATGACTATCGTCTTCGTTCTTTTGGATGAGACCCTAGGCCATATGCACGGCAAAGCGGTCCTTCCAGATCTAGAGGAGGTCCAAAAATCGATCGTCAACAGACGAAAACCAGATCCATCCATCCCGAAAGAGGAGTTCAAGCCTTTTGACGTGCCTCAGGATGAGCCTGCGATCATTCCACCGATGTTCCAAGGGTATCGGTTCCATCTCACGGGACTCCACCATGGACCGACAGGCTTCCCGACTGAGGATGCTGAGATCTGTCAAAATCTCATCGAACGGCTCCATCGAAAGATCGATGTGCGTAGAAAGGATCTTTTGGACAGCTACGAAGAGTATCTCCTTGATGATGCTGAGTGGCTCATTATCGCTTATGGAAGTGTGAGCCGAAGTGCCAGAGAGGCGATCAACCGACTCAGGGAGCAGGGAGTCAAGATCGGGATGTTCCGGCCGATTACCCTTTGGCCAAGTCCAGAAGAGAAGATGAAAGAGCTGGCCCAAAGATTTCCGGCAGAGAAGATCCTCATGCCAGAGCTCAATATGGGTCAGTACATAGACGAAGTGGAGCGGGTGATGAAGAAACGACCGGTTGGACTCAACAAAGCCAACGGACGACCTATCAGCCCTGCTGAAATTATCGACAAACTCAAAGAAATGGGAATCTAACAAAGGGGGAGAGCATGGCTTTTAACTACAACGAATATCTACGAATGGATAAGATGCCCACACTTTGGTGCTGGGGCTGTGGCGATGGTATCATCATGAAAGCTGTGATCCGAGCGATCGACAAGCTTGGATGGAACATGGACGATGTAGCCGTCGTCTCCGGGATTGGATGTAGCGGGCGGTTCAGCTCCTATCTCAACTGCAATACCGTCCATACTACCCATGGGCGGACGGTAGCCTACGCTACTGGTATCAAACTGGCAAACCCGGACAAACATGTGATCGTCGTCGCCGGGGACGGGGATGGGCTAGCTATCGGTGGAAACCATACGATCCATGGATGTCGACGAAATATCGATCTTAATTTCATCCTTATTAACAACTTCATCTATGGTCTGACCAACTCCCAGGTAAGTCCTACGACTCCGAAGGGAATGTGGGCGGTCACGACCCAATACGGCAACATCGATCCAACCTTCGACGCCTGTGAGTTGGCCAAAGGCTCTGGCGCTACCTTTATCGCTAGAGAGACGGTGACTGATCCGAAGAAGCTTGAGAAGATGTTTATAAAGGGATTTGAGCACAGAGGATTTAGCTTCTTTGACGTCTTTAGCAACTGCCACGTCAACCTCGGTCGAAAGAACAAAATGGGCGAAGCGATCGAAAATCAGCAGTGGATCGATAGCATCACGATGCCAAAGAGCAAGTATGACAAGCTCAGCGACGAAGAGAAGCGAAACTACTTCCCAACAGGTATCTTGCATCATGTAGACGATCAGATGGAGTACTGCGACGCTTATGATCTTGTCATCGAAGCGGCGCAGAACAAGAAGAAGGTGGACGTACCTATTCAGGTAAAACCGTTTTAGTGGAAGAGGAGTCCCTCAAGTGAGAGGGAGTCCCTCGTCTTGAATTTCTACACTCATAGTAGTTATTCAAAGAAATAACAAAAACAAACTCAAAGGAAGTTGACTATGAGACATCAATTGCGATTTACAGGTGTCGGTGGACAAGGTGTGTTGCTAGCGGGTGAGATCTTGGCCGCCGCGAAGATCAAGCAAGGAGGCTATGGCGTCAAGGCGGCGACCTATACCTCACAGGTGCGAGGCGGTCCTACGAAGGTGGATATTATCTTAGATGACGAAGAGATCCTCTATCCTTATGCTAACGAGGGAGAGATTGAATATATGCTCTCTACCGCCCAGGTGAGCTACAACCAGTTCAAAAGCGGCGTCAAGGACGGTGGTGTCATCGTCATCGAGCCAAACCTGGTCACACCTACCCAAGAGGACCTCGATCGATGGGAGATGTATGCGATTCCTATCATCTCCATCGCAAAAGAAGAGGTTGGAAACGTAGTAACCCAGTCGGTCGTGGCTCTTGGGGTGACGATTGAGATGAGCGGTGTCTTGCCCAATGATCTTGTCTATGAGACCATGATCAGCAAAGTCCCGCCAAAATTCATCGAGCTCAACAAGACCGCCTACGATCTGGGCGTCAAATATGCTAAAGAAGCCAAAGCTAAAGGACCACTCAAAACTGTCGCCGAAGTGGAAGCGATGAAGGCGAAGGATATCTGCGAAGCCTAAACTTCGTTAGCCCTCTTGGGCTAACAATCCCTCTTTACATTAAGCGAAATCTAAGTTATAATTTCATTCGGCGCAGCGGATAGCTACTTGGTGATTCCAAGAGGAAAGTCCGAGCTGCAGTGAGGCGGGGTTCCACCTAACAGGTGGCCGACGAAGCCCGCAAGGGATAAGTCGAGGGAAAGTGCAACAGAAAAGAGACCGCCGATGGCCGTAACGGCACAGGCAAGGGTGAAAAGGTGAGGTAAGAGCTCACCGCTCGCTTGGCAACAAGCGAGGCAGTGTAAACCCAACCCGCAGCAAGTCACGCCCGGTTAGTGCCTCACACTTTGAGCGTGACGCTAGAGCCCTATGGCGACATAGGGAGTAGATAAATGGCTATCCAAGACAGAACTCGGCTTACAGCTGCGCCTCTTCATATCGCTTTTTGAGCTCACTTTTGAGCTCTTCGTAAGTGATATCGTCACGTGTATTCAATATCTCTTGCAACACCTCATTATCCTCTTTGCCGTTCCAGATCTTGGTGTATGAGCCCTCTTTGTAGCCCTTTTCTTGGCGGAACTGATTGAGGGCGTTTTTGCCGATGTAGAGTTTGTAGAGCTCATCAAAGCCTAGTCCTGCACTATCGCAAGCCTTGAAGAACTGCTCCAAAAGCTCTTCTTGCATCATCTCGCTGTCGTTTTTAATGAGGGCAAGTGCCATGAGATCTTCGAATACATCGAGGTATTCGTCTACTTTTTCATTCTCCCACGCTTTTGGAAGCTTGATGTCACTTTTGGTCTCTTTGAGATTGTCGATGAGCCTTGCCGCTTCGTCTAGGGGATTGTGCTTGAGCAGATAGCTCATCAAAAAGTGCCAGATATCTACCAGCTCGATCTTGACGTTGGCGTAGTCGGGCTGGGCATCGATACTCTTCCAGTGTTTCCAGGGAAAGGAGTCGATAAGCTCCGCCGTTTCCATATAGATACAGCGCTTCCAGTTGATTCTCTTGCCGTGCTTTGTGCGATCGGATCGCCAGTCGGCTCCGTTGGTATCGGTATTGAGCCTGTTTTGCAGGGTCAACATCTCATAGATCTTTTCCATATTCGCTCCTTAAAAATCTATCGCCACGCGATAGTTTGGATCGTCTTCTTCCCACGTGCAATAGGGCCCCGCCTCTTTGAGCAGCTCCTTGCACTCTGGACTGAGGTGGCGAAGCACGATGCTTTTTCCCTCCTCTTTGTACTTTTTGGTGATGCGATCGATAGCCTCCACCCCGCTTTGATCCATGACTCTTGCCTTTTTGAAATCGATCACCACCTCTTTGGGATCATTTTTGGGATCGAAGGTCTCTGTGAAGGATTGGACTGAGCCAAAGAAGAGTGGGCCTTCAAGCTCATAGACCTTACGATCTCCTTCCATCTTCTGCCTCGCATAGATTTTGGCGTGTTTCCATGCAAAGACCAGTGCGGAGATGATGACACCGGCGATGACGGCGATGGCCAGATCGGCGAAGATAGTGATGATGGTGACGGCCACCATGACGAAGATATCCTCTTTGGGCATTCGTTTGAAATGTCCAAGACTGCTCCAGCTAAAGGTGGCGATGGAGACGACGAACATGATACCTACCAGCACCGCCAAAGGAATCTGGCCGATATAAGCGCTCAGACTCACCACGAACAAAATGAGCAGCACCGCCGCTGTGAGGCTTGAGAGCCGCCCTTTGCCGCCGGAGGTGTAGTTGATCATGGATTGGCCTATCATCGCGCATCCGGGCATCGCCCCGAAAAATCCGCAGGTGACGTTGCCCACCCCTTGGGCGACGCACTCTTGATTGCCGCTACCTCTTTTGCCGCTCATCTCGTCCAGGACTGATAGTGTGAGCAAAGACTCGATGAGCCCTACCAGTGCTATGATGATGGAGTAGGGGAGGATGATTTTGAGTGTCTCCAGATTGAGAGGGGTAACAGGGATGTGAAAAGAGGGAAAAGAGCCGCCGATATCGGCCAGATCTTTGATCTTTTTGGTATCGAGATTAAAAAGGAGTACCAAAGATGTGATGGCGATGATGGCACCCAGGCTGGCGGGTATCACTTTGGTGAACCTTGGAAGAAGGTAGATGATGATCATAGTCAGCGCCACCAAAAAGAGCGTAAGGAGATTGGCGTCTTTGATAAGTGGGATCTGACTCATGGCGATGACGATGGCAAGCCCGTTGACGAAGCCATAGATGGCAGGCTGGGGTACGAGGCGGATGAATTTCCCAAGGCGCAGTAGTCCAATGAGGATCTGGATGATTCCAGCAAGTATCGCCGCCCAAAACATATACTCGATCCCGTGCTTCATCACAAGATCGACCAGCACCACCGCCACAGCCCCTGTGGCTCCACTGATCATACCGGGCTTGCCTCCTATAAGCGCGGTGACGAGGCCAAGGATAAAGGCGGTGTAGAGCCCCACTTGGGGACTCACACCAGCGATGATGCTAAAGGCGATGGCTTCGGGAATGAGGGCGACGGCTACCACCGCGCCGCTGAGGATATCATCCTTTGGGTTGTGGGTGAAATCGTACTCTTTTTTTAGCAATGATGTCCTTTTAGGCGTGCAAGCTCTTCTTCGATTTTTTGCAGTTTCTCCTGGGCCTCTTGGAGGGCTTTTTGGTTTTGTTCTACGACCTCTTTTGGGGCGTTTTTGACGAAATTTTCGTTGCCAAGCATTTTGGAGAGCTTCTCGATCTCCTTTTGGAGCTTGGCTTTTTGCTTCTTAAGCCGATTGATGATGGGAGCTAGATCGATCCCCTCCAAAGGAATGAAGACTTCGACCTTCTCTCCAATATCGGCGACGGCTTTGTCGATTGCCTCACCAAACTCCACCTCTTCGACTTTGGCCAGCTTTTGGATATATTTTTTGGCTTCGTCGTCCAGGTCGGCCTTGACGACGGCTTTTGGGATGGTCTTATTGGCCATATCGATGAGGGCTTTTGCCCGGCGGATGGTGACGATGGCATCGACGATCTTGGAGAACTTCTCTTCGATTTCTTCATCCAGCTCTTTGGCTTTGGGGTAGGGCTGGATCATGATGGACTCATTTTGCTCCAGATCTGTGCCTCCAAGCTCTTGGTAGAGGTATTCGGTGATAAATGGCATGAATGGGTGCAAGAGCTTCATCGCCTCTTTGTAGATGGCGCCAAGCTCTGGGATGCTCTGTTTGTCGGCTTTGCTCAGCTCAATACCCCAGTCGCAAAACTCTCCCCACAAAAATCGATAGAGTGTCGTCGCGGCGTCGTTGAACCGGAAGCTCTCCAAGTTGGATCGCACCTCTTGCACCGCCTTTTGGAACCGGCTGGAGATATAGCGCCCAAGCTCCGTCTCTATGGCGATGTTTTCCAGGTCCTCGAAGCGGTCTTGATGCATGAGCAAAAATTTTGCTGCGTTGTAGAGTTTGTTGGTGAAGTTGCGATAGAGCTCGAGCCGCTCGTCGGAGAGTCTGATATCTCTGCCTTGTACCGCAAGGGCTGCTAGGGTGAAGCGCAGAGCGTCTGCGCTGTACTTTTCGATGGTGTCAATAGGATCGATGACGTTGCCTTTGGATTTGCTCATCTTCTGTCCGTGCTTGTCGCGTACCAGTGCATGCAAATAGACATCTTTGAATGGAAGCTTGCCCATGAAATGCTCACCCATCATCAACATCCTAGCCACCCAGAAAAAGAGGATATCAAAGCCGGTGATGAGCAGATCGTTGGGATAGAATTTTTTTAGATCCTCTTCGCGCCACTTCACTCCTTTGCCCCAATCTCCGTTGCCCCATCCAAGGGTGCTAAAGGGCCAAAGGGCGGAGCTAAACCAGGTATCCAGGACGTCGGGATCTTGGTAGATATCCGTACTTTGGCACTTGGGACAGCGCTCTTCTTGCTCTTTCTTGCTGGCCCACTCATGCCCGCACGATCGGCAATACCATACCGGTATCCTATGTCCCCACCAAAGCTGTCTGGAGATGCACCAGTCTCTTAGCTCCCTCATCCATGCATTGAAGTTGTTGAGCCACTGAGGAGGGTGGAATTTCGTCTCGCCCTCATTTACTTTGCGCACTGCCTCTTTGGCGATATCGGCTTTGACGAACCACTGAGGAGAGATGTAGGGCTCGACCACGTTGCCGCAGCGGTAGCAGTGGCCCACCTGGTGGGTATGAGGCTCGATCTTTTCGATAAATCCTTCATCTTGGAGCTTTTGGACGATCTTTTTTCTGGCTTCCAGTCTCTCCATCCCGCTAAACTCCCCGGCGTGGGCGTTGAGAATCCCCTTTTCGTCGAAAATGGTGATGAATTCTAGATTGTGGCGCTTGCCCACTTCGTAGTCGTTGGGATCGTGGGCTGGGGTCACCTTGACCACTCCCGTCCCAAACTCCCTATCCACATGCTCATCGGCGATGATAGGGATCTTGCGATCGATGAGGGGGAGTCGCACCTCCTTGCCGATAAGGTCTTGGTAGCGCTTGTCTTGGGGATGGACCATCACCGCCGTATCGCCAAAATATGTCTCAGGCCTCGTCGTGGCTACCATTACGTAGCGATCTTCGCCAACAATCGGGTAGCGGATATGATAGAGAGCCCCCTCCCTCTCTTCGTACTCCACCTCGATATCGCTCAAGGCTCCGTCGTGGGTGCACCAGTTGACCAGATAGTTACCCTTGACGATGAGCCCCTCCTCATATAGCCTCACAAAGGCCTCTCGCACGGCATTTTTGAGTCCTTCGTCCATTGTGAAGCGCTCTCTGCTCCATGCGGGACTGACTCCAAGCAGGCGAAGCTGGGTGACGATGGCGTCGCCCGACTCCTCCTTCCAGCGCCACACATACTCCAAGAACTTCTCTCTGCCGATCTCCTCTTTCTTGATCCCTTGGGATAGAAGCTGCTTTTCGACCACGTTTTGGGTAGCGATCCCTGCGTGATCGGTGCCCGGCTGCCAAAGGGTCTCGTAGCCGTCCATCCGCTTGTAGCGCACCATGATATCTTGGAGCGTAAAAGTCAGAGCGTGTCCGATATGGAGCCGTCCCGTGACGTTTGGCGGTGGCATCATGATACAAAAAGTCTTGCCGTTTTGGATCTTCTTGTTGCCATCGACTTCGAAATAGCCTCTTTGCTCCCAGATTTGGTAGAATTTCTTCTCTATTTCGCTTGGGTTATAGGCTTTGCTCATTTAAGTAACCTTTAAGCTAAATTTAAAGCGCATTTTACCAAAAAAAGACTTAAAGGCACTCATGCACCTCAATCCAGAACAGCGCGCCGCCGCCACGGCACCTTTTGGGCACAATCTCATCATCGCAAGTGCCGGGACCGGCAAGACATCCACCATCGTAGCGCGTATCGCCCATCTGCTACGACAAGGTGTCGCGGCAGAGGATATCTTGCTCTTGACCTTCACCAACAAAGCGGCTCAGGAGATGATCCAAAGAGTCGAGAAGGAGTTTGGCGGCTCGGCGAAGAGGATAGAAGCCGGGACTTTCCACGCCGTCAGCTACCGCTGGCTCAAATCCTTCGATCCCAAGCTCACCCTCAAGCAGCCAAAGGATCTGAAGATTTTATTCAAGAGCATCTACGAAAGGAGGGATTTTTCGACCTTCCAGGCCAAGCCTTTTGCTGCATCGACCCTTTTCGATCTCTATTCGCTCTATCAAAACAGCGAATTTGAGCTCTCTTTTGGTGAGTGGATCGCAAAACGCTCCCAAGATCAAAGAGAGTTTGCTTTTGTTTTCGATGATATCGCGGCGGAGTTTGAGGAGCTCAAGGAGGAGTATGGTTTTTTAAGCTTCAACGATCTGCTCATCAAAGCCCAAGCGATCCCCAAAAAGCCTTTTGTCGAGGTGCTCGTAGACGAATATCAAGATACCAACAATCTCCAAGGGGGATTTTTGGAGAGTCTGGAGTATCAGAGCCTCTTTTGTGTAGGAGATTACGATCAGAGTATCTATGCCTTCAATGGAGCCAATATCGATATCATTGCCTCCTTTCAGAGGCGCTACCAAGCAGCCAGGATCTTCAATCTCACAAAAAACTATCGCTCTACCAAATATATCCTAGATCTTGCCAATCGAGTCATATCGCACAATGAGCGAATCTATCCAAAAAGACTTGAAGTAATGAACCAAAAAGAGGCAAAGCCTCCAAGACTTTTGGAGTTTGATGATCTTTATGAGCAGTACGAAGGGATCGCCCAAAGGATCCAAAGAAGTCTCACACCCAAAGAGGATATCGCCGTCATCTTTCGCAACAACGCCTCCGCAGACGGCATCGAGGCGGCGCTTCGAGAAAAGGGGATAGGGTGCAAGCGAAGAGGGGGGATGAGTCTCTTTGATCTCAAAGAGACCAAGGCGCTCTTCGATCTGCTAAGTATTTTGCTCAATCCCAAAGATCTTCTCTCATTCATCCATATCTTCGAATACGCAAAAGGAATCGGTGCTAATAGTGCCAAAGATATCTACGAAGCACTTCTTCGATGCGGGGAAGGGGATCCAAAAAAGGGGCTCATCGATCCGACGTATATCAAGGATCCCTTCACCAAACGCGCAAGAAATGCCCAGCTAGCACTCTTTGACGATCTGGTCCAGCTTGGCAGCAAAAGCCGCTTTGCCCATATGGACATCAGCGAACAGATCCGCGCCAACCCCCTCTTGCAACATCCAAGAATGAGCGAGGAGGGGGTACTCTTTTTAGAAGATCTTAGGCGCCTCTTTCAAGAATCCAAAAAGATAAAGCGAGTGCCAAGCTTTATTGAAATGCTGAAAGATTCTTTTATATTGAAATATATCAAGTCGGAGATCGCAAAACAGCGGGCCAAAAGAAAGGATGGCACGATTGATCCTGTCATACAAAAGGAGGCCCTGGAGAAGATCGATCGCCGCTACGAGCTGCTGCGACACCTCGCTCAGCATTATGAAGATATCTATCGTTTCTACAATGCCATGGTCCTGGGAGGCAGCGAAATGGCCCAGGGAGAGGGGGTCCAGCTCCTCACCGTACATGCTAGCAAGGGCCTGGAATTTAGGGAGGTCTATGTGGTCGATCTGATGGAGGGGCGCTTTCCAAATCTTAGACTAATCGCCAAAGGAGGATCGGTCGAGGAGGAGAGGAGGCTCTTTTATGTGGCGGTGACACGGGCCAAAGAGCTCTTGTATCTGAGCTACGCCAGATATGATCGGATCAAAAATCAGCACTTTGAGCCAAGCCGGTTTTTGAAAGAGGCGGGACTGGTGGACTAGGCGCCACCTTGGACCACTTTGGCCATATCCCACATAGGCAAGAAGATCCCAAGAGCAAGGAGCAGCACCAAAGCTGCGATGATCGCTAGCATGATTGGTTCGATATAGCTGGAGAGATTGTCTAGGATATAGTCAAATTTCATACCATAGTATTCGCTGATCTTTTGGAGCATGCTATCAAGCTGTCCGCTAGCTTCCCCCGCTGAGATCATCTGCAAGATCATATTCTCAAAAAGTCCTGTCTCTTTGAAGGCCTCTTCGATAGAGGAGCCCTTCTCGACCATATTTTTGACGATAGAGAGTCTCTCTTTGAGGTAGCTGTTGGAGACCATCTTAATAGCGTTGTCCAAAGCGTCTACCACGGGAATCCCCGCTTTGATCAACTCGGTCAGGACCAGTGTGAAGCGATTGAGCTGGGCGTAGAAGATGATATCTTTGAGCAAATAGATTCTCAAAAAGGCCTTGTCTAGGGTATACTTGAACTGATCGTTGTGGCGGTAGAGATAGATGGCCACTCCCAAAGCGACCACCAGACCCAAAAGGATATAGGGGCCGTAAGTGTTGATAATATGCTCTAGACCTAGCAGGATCCTGGTAGGAAGGGGAAGCTCTGCGTGGAACTTCTCAAAGATCTCTTTGAATTTCGGTACTACGTAGCTAATGAGGATCGTAAAAGCGATGGCCATAGCTCCTAGCGTGATGAGGGGATAGCGGATCGCTTTTTTGAATTTGCGCACGTTTTCGTCGATCTGCTCGAGGATATTGGCCAAAGTAAAAAGCGCGTAAGCCATATCTCCTGTCTGCTCGCCTAGCTTGATCATGGTCACTGTCAGGGTGCCAAGCTGATCTTTGTACTTCTCTACCGCTTGAGAGAGGCTTATACCTGCATTGATGCTATCGGCGATATCGAGCAAGATCTCTCGAAGTCCAGCATCATGGGTGGACAGAGCGATCTCCTGGATGGCGTCATGGAGGGGGATCCCGGCGTTGCTCATGACCGCAAGCTGCCTAATGATCGCTATGAGGACGTCACGCTTGATCTTCTTTCGCCTGGAACTAAGGAGATTTTTCTTGATCTCCTTGAGCCGCTCTTCGATGGGGGCCGATGTCTCTTCGACACGGACAATAATGCCACCATATTTGAGCTTGGCCTTTTCATAAGCCTCTTTCTTATCGTGGGATTTGATCAAGAAGTTTGTCTTTTTGCCCCTTTTGATGGTGATGACGTTGAAATATCTCATGATCAAAGCCTTGTGACACGAAGTACTTCGTCGATGGTGGTAGAGCCGCTCAGTGCCTTTTGGATACCATCTTCTAGCATGGTCATGAACCCTTTGTCTCTAGCGTATGCCTCGATCTCTTCTTTTGGACGCTCCTTTGCGATCATGCGCTGGATCTGCTCGTCCACCTTGAGCACCTCGCTGACCATCTCCCTGCCGCTATATCCGGTAAAATCGCACTCTTTGCATCCACTCCCTTCAAAAAAACGGTAGTTGGCAGGAAGGTAAGGGGCAATGCTTTGTAGAAGCTGGGGATCAAGCTCTACCTCCTTTTTGCAGTGGGGACAGATTTTGCGGACAAGCCTTTGGGCCTCGATGGCGATGAGAGCGCCACTGACCAGGTAGGGCTCAATCCCCATATCTATCATTCTGTTGATAGCGCTGATAGAGTCGTTGGTATGGAGAGTCGAGAGCACCAGGTGGCCTGTCAGAGCTGCTTGGACGGCGATGCGCAGCGTCTCTTCGTCCCTGATCTCTCCAATCATGATGATGTCTGGATCTTGGCGCAAAATAGAGCGCAGGGCGGAAGCGAAAGTGAAGCCGATTTTTGGATTGACCTGGGTCTGCTGGACCAGATTGATCTGGTACTCTACCGGATCTTCGACGGTGATGATCTTTTTTTCCACGCTTCTTAGGAGATTGAGAGCCCCATAGAGGGTGGTCGATTTCCCGCTTCCCGTAGGTCCGGTAACCAGGATGATACCGTAGGGTGCTTTGAGGGATTTGGTGAAGATCTCGAAGTTTTTCTTACTCATGCCCGCATGCTCTAGAGGGATCATCGCCTTTGATTTATCCAAGATCCTCATTACCAAAGACTCACCCGTGACGATAGGGAGCGTCGATATACGAAAGTCATACTCATTGCCCAAAATGGTGGCGCTAAAGCGTCCATCCTGGGGTTTTCGCTTCTCTGCGATATCCAGATTGGCCAGGAGCTTGATTCTAGAAGAGAGGGGCGGATAGATATCTTTGTCGAAAATAAACTTCTCACTCAAGATCCCATCGATTCTGTTTCGTACGATACAGTTGGTCTGGGTGGGCTCGATGTGAATGTCGCTGGCTCTAGAGAGGATGGAGGATTTTAGGATCGCTTCGATGAGTTTGAGTACGGCGCTGGACTCTTCGATGTTCTCCTTATCGCCGATACCAAATTGAAGATCCTTTCTGATTTCGTTGATGTACTCTTTGATATTCTCGTCTAGTTCAAGCTTGTGGAGATAGTTTGCGATCTGCTGGGGCGTGGCCAGGGCGATCTTGATCGGCTTTTTGGGAAAGAGCCTTTGGATAGCATCTTGAGCCGCTATGTCTAGAGGGTCGCTCATAGCCACAAGCACATGGAGATCTGTCTCCTTGATAGGGATGACGCCGGACTTTTTGAGCTGATTGAGGGGGATTTTGTTGGTGAGTCGTATATCGATGCCGATTGTGTCTAGATCGACGAAATCTATATTGAGCAGTTTTGCATAGGTTTTGTAGATCTTCTCTTGCATCTGGATTGGCAGATCGGCCAGATCTTCGTTCGTGATGCGCCCCTCACGAAGTCCTTTGGCTATGATGGCGTAGAGTTTATCTTCGTTTATGAGATTTTTGTTGATGAGTGAGTAGATAAAATTTTTTATAGAGCTGCTGGCGTTGAAGTTTTGGGCCAAGAGCTGGGGATCGATATGGAGCTCTTGAGAGAGAAGTTGGACGATTCGTGGGTTCATTGCGCTACCTAAAAGTGTACTTTTTCTCTAATTTCTCACCCGATCTTTCATAGATGATCAGATCAGTATAATTGTATCTATTTTTTTCTATTTTTAAAATATACTTTTTGCCGTCGATGGTGGTTTCGTAGCTGTTTGTGCCGGTGGCCTTGATAGCTCCTTTTTGGAGCTGCTCAAAAAGCTTGGAGATGATATGGTCGGTCTTGGGCAAGGAGATCCCACTATATCGCTCCTTATCCGCCAGAGCTGAGAGGAGGATATTTTTTTGAAGCAGGATCGTGGAGAAATAGACCCTATTTTTTCTGGAGTATGGAGTTTTGTTGAGGATAATAATAGGCACGGCCAGTCTGTTGATATAACCACTTTTAAGACATGAGAAGGCGTACATATTCAAAAGATCTTCACTCTTTTTGATCTTTTGAAAAGATCGATATCCTTGATGACACACCTTGGCGTACTGTTTTTGTCGGTAGGCCTTGATCATGGAGGCTATGTCGCTTTGAGCCCACAAAAGGGTCGAAAGTAGAATGAATATCATCCATCTCATGGTATGCTCTTTCCTTGTTGCATGGCATGGAGGAGTGATCGTATCTGGGCCGAGTCCTCATGGCGCAGATAGGATTGTAGCACCTCCATGGCCTCTTGCCGTTTTCCTAGTTTATAAAGAGATTTGGCAAAAATTATCCAGTTCTCTTTATCCTTGCCTCCTCCTAGATCACTAGCTCTCATGCTCCAGTGCAAAGCCTTTTTATACTCCCCCTTTTGGTACTGCTTTTTTGCTATGAGGATGGCTAGACTCTTGGTGGGGTGGTTCTCAAATTTTTCGATCAGTTTGGGTAGTGGCTGGCTTTTTGATCGAATGTCGAAAGAGAGTGTATTAGCAGCTGCCCTGGGGCTCTTTTTTGTGCTCTTTTGCTTTTTGGGTTTTTTGGGTTTTTTGCTATTTTGAGCGGCAATGGAGCTGAGTTTGCTCTCAAAGTCTAGCGATGGCATAAGGGTCGCCGAAGGTGTCGCAGTCGCAGGGAGTGTTGGCTCGATTTTGGGGCTTTTTTGAGATATTTGCAGTGGTAGTTGAGCAAATTTGAGGCCCAAGATGGCAAGTACCGCTACAAAAAAAAGCAGTATGATCTTTTTTATGAGTTTTTTGCGTTTATATCTCTTCCAGCGCTGGTAGGTTTTTTCGTATCTATGCATCGATATATCCTAGCTCGATCGCCGTCATCTCCAAAAATCTCTTCTTGATCCTTTTATGTGTGGTCTGAGATGGATAGCGGCTCTCAAAGTAGTGGAGTATATCAAAAAGCGTGTAGAGAAATTTATTGGTATCTCTGAGGTTGCCACGAGTAAATTTGTAGATATATTTGACCGATCTTTTGGTAAAGAGTGTGGCGATATTTGGAAGCCGCTCTTGGAGCAGCTTTTTTTGGATATAGGTATAGATCTCCTCCTTTTGGGCCAAGGAGACCTCGATGGTGGTGAAGATCCTGGTTTGAAAATGTCTTTTGGCCAGTACGCTCTCGCCATCTAACTGGTGCAAGGAGAGAATGAAACGGATCTTTTTGGTATCGGCCAAAATTCTTATATGTTCTAGAAATTTTTCGTCATAGAACTGGGCTTCATCCAAGATTACGGTAACGGGATCGCCCTTTATCTTTGTGAGGCTCTTGAGAAGAGAGTTGCTGTGGGGAATATGGAGAATCTTTTTGAGGCTGTTTTCCAAAGCTTTTTTTGTAAAAAAAGGTCTATCAAAGAGGTAGAGTCCCCCTTTGTCATGGTCGTGAAAGAACTTTGCCAGAGTCATGCTCTTGCCAACTCCTGGCTCCCCGATGAGGAGTGCTATTTTGAAATCGTTGGACAAAAGGGAGTCTAGATGTTCTAGATACTCCAAATTGGACTCAAAAGGGACAAAGAGACCGGGATCGACACTATCTTCAAAAGCCTTTTTCGCCTCAAAAAAATCACTTTTCATCTAAAAATCTATACCCAAACTCTTTGAGATCCATTCTTTGCTCTTTGTCGGTGTCGATGATTTTTGGTCTGATGATAAAGACCAGCTCAAAGCGCTGATTTTCATCTCTTTTGCTCTTGAAAAGATAGCCAAAAAGAGGGATGTCTTTTAGGATCGGCACACCATTGATCTTGAAGTTTTTGGTATTTGAGATAAGTCCGCCAAGGATGAGCGTGGAGCCATCTTTGAGTTTGACGACGGTGGAGATCTTTTTCTCTTTCGTATCTGGAGCGATCTCACGAAATCCCCCATCGGTATAGAGTCTGTTGACCTCGTCTGGATCTCGAAGTTCGGAGATGGAGGGGTTGATACGCAAGATGATACTGCCATCTTGGGTGATCTCTGGGGTGATATTGAGCAAGATCCCGACAAAAACGGATGATGGCGTGTAGGACTGGGTGCCTAGATTGCCGTTGCCAGAGATGGTGATGGTAGTAGGGACGTTGTAGTTGAGGGTATCGCCTATGGAGATGATGGCTGGCTGGTTGTTGAGGGCCAGGATTTTTGGATTGGAGAGGGTGACTACCTTGCCACTCTTTTCCAAAAAGTCAATAATCGCCGACATGTGCAAGGATGAGTTGATAATGGCGGTAGCGGTGGAGGCGAAGTCTAGATTTTTAAAATTTGATCCCACTCCTACACTTTGGTAGGTAGCGATAGGATTGGTAGGGACGAAGTTGCCAGAGGAGTCGTAATCGCCATTGAGGGTGAGGCTAAATCTGCTCCAGTCTATTCCGGTGGTGATGTTTTTGTTGTAGACCACAGCTAGGATGGAGACGTCGATAAGGACCTCTTTGTGGAGACGATCCTGGATCGATTGGATATAGTTTTGGACCCTCTGGATCTGGGGCAGGGTGGCTGTGACAGTAAGAAGGCCAGCACTTGGATTGACGATGGGCTCAGGAGCTTTGTACTCATCTTCTGGTCTATTGAGGATCTTGAAGATCTCTTTTTTGAGATCTTTCCACAGATCAAATTCAGCCACAGATCGGATCTTGTTGACATCCCTGGTCTTCTTCTGGACGGTACCGCTTCGTTGGGCTACTCCTCCTACATCCACTGAGGCGTCGGTGACTGTTTCGCTGCTTCGTTTGGAGATCACATAGTCGACATGGAAGGTCTTGGTCAAGAGATAGCGAATCTTCAGGATATTTTTATCCAGCTCATAGTAGATGCCATATTCGTTGAGTATGAGATCCAAGAGCTCATGGAGCGTCACATCTTGGATATCCATTTTGGATAGTCTGGTGCGAAGCTTTTTTTTGGCGTAGCGATCCTTGACGATGATGGTGAAACCGCACTCGTCACTGAGATTGGAGAGAAACTCCGATATGGTAATACCGGGCCTGCTTTTGAAAGTAAAAAGTTTCGTATCGCAGCTACTGGCCGATGCCGGAGATAAAATCGTCAAAAGAGTGGCCAAAAGAAGCGCTGTTTTTTTCATCGTGTACTATCCTTTATCGTAGTAATAGCTTGATACCGCTACGTTTTTTTCTCTTTTTCAAAAAGAGGACAAGGGTTTTTCCTCCCC
>PUXX01000016.1 GCA_009659895.1 Campylobacterota bacterium | reverse complement strand
GGTCTGGCCTTCGCCATAGCGGCTAGCGCCAACTTCCCTGTACTCTTTTTGAGTATGTACTGGAAGGGGCTCACTACCAAAGGAGCCTTTTTTGGGGGACTTTTGGGGCTCTTGACGGCTATCGTGCTAGTGATTTTGGGGCCGACGGTATGGGTGAGCGTCCTTGGCAATCCAGAGCCCATCTTTCCTTATAAGTATCCTGCTCTTTTTAGTATGACGGTGGCCTTTTTGGGGATATGGTTCTTTAGCAAAATCGACAACTCCCCAGAGGCCCAGGAAGAGCGCAAGAAGTTTGAGGCGATGTATATCAGAGCCCAGACCGGTATCGGCGCTGAGGGCGCCAGCGCCAAACACTGATCCCTCCCCCTTTTGGGGGTAAAGGAGCATGATGGAAGAGATCAAAGATTTTCTTGGTGGAATCCATCCTTTTGAGATCCTCACTCCTGCTCAGTTGCAAAGATTGGTCCAAAGGACCGATATAGACTATTTCGTCCCTGGAGAGAAGATCCCACCAAGAAAGTTTTATGTCATCTTAAAAGGAGCGGTCCAAGAGATCGGCGAAGATGGACCGATCGATCTTTACAAAGAAAAAGACAGCTTCGATATCAAATGGATCTTGGATAAACCCCACAACGATTTTTTAGCCACTCAGGAGACTATCGCCTACGCCATCGACAAAGAGACCTTTTTGGAGATACTCCAAGAGAACAAGGAGTTCAAAAATTTCTTCTTTCAAGATATCTCCCACAAACTCACCAAGCTCCACAACCGCCAATCCTTGGCAAAACTAGGAGAGCTCCTTTTTGCAAGGGTCAAGGATCTCTTGCTCCAGACCCCCACCATCGTCGACGCATCCACCCCGATCCACGAAGCTATCAAGCAGATGCCCCATCTCCTCATCGTCCAAAAAAACACCCTCTTTGGCGTCGTAAGCAGTAGCGATCTTAAAAAGTTCTTCATCCAAGATCTCAGCAAGACAGATCCTATCTCCTCGATCGCTACCTTTCCGGCCTTGGAAGTACAAAGTGATGAGTTTTTGTTCGATGCCCTGCTCTTGATGACACGGAAAAATATCAAACACCTCCTGGTCAAAGAGGATGAAACACTCATAGGCACCCTGGAAATCACGGAGATCCTAAGCTACCTCTCCAATCAGACCTATCTGCTTGCCAGGCGCATCGAAAAAGCCTCAGATCTCAAAGAGCTCAAGGAGATCGTCGCTAGCTTCCAAGATCTCATCACCATCCTCTATCACAAAGGGATCAAGCCAAGATACCTAGCCACGCTCATGAGCGAACTCAACCAAAAGCTCTACGCAAAGATCGCCTCGATGATCTTCACCATCCCCCATACACTCCTACTCCTAGGGAGTGAAGGCAGAGATGAACAGATCCTGCGAAGTGATCAAGATAACGCCATCATGGTCCATAATCACGACCACCTCTCACAGGCTCTTCAAGAGGCCAAAAGATTCACCCAGACTCTCTTAGATCTGGGTTTTCCCCCTTGTCCTGGAGGTGTCATGGTCCAAAACCCCAAATGGTGCCGTACCCTCCAAGGCTTTGAAGAGCAGATACTCAGCTGGATCCAGGAGCCAAGAGAAGAAAACTTCATCGATCTTGCCATCCTTTTCGATGCCAAAGCCATAGAGGATGAAAAGCCTCTGCAAAGACTCAAATCCCTCATCTTCGATCATATCAGCGACAACACCCCCTATCTGGCCCATATGGCCAAAGGAATATTACAATTTGACACACCTTCATTTTTCCAATATCTCAAAAAAGAGCCCATCGATCTCAAAAAAGGCGGGATCTTTCCTATTGTCCATGGAGCCAGAGTCTTGGCAATGCAACATCGCATCACCAAGACCAACACCGTCGAACGGATCAATGAGATAAGCGATCTTGGGATCTTGGAGAAGGGCTTTGCTACCGATCTTATCGAGAGTTTCGACGCTTTTGCCAACCTCAGACTCAAAGCCTCTCTCCAAAGCGGCGCCCCTACCAACACCATCGATATCGCCTCTTTGAGCAAACTGGAGAGAGATTTGCTTAAAGACGCTTTTAAAATCGTAGATAAATTCAAAGAGATGATCAAATACCATTTTAGATTGGATATGGTTAGTTGATGTTTTGGAAAAAGATTCCAAAAGAGTTTGAATTTTTAAAAAGGAAATACAAAGGAGATGAGCTGGTGGCACTCGATACGGAGACGACAGGCCTCGATCCTAGTAAAGATGAGATCCTCTCCATCGCGGCAGTCCCTATCAAAGGAAATGAGATCATGACCAGCGAGGCGCTCTCTCTCACTCTCAAGCCCTCCGGCTCACTCACCAAAAAGAGCGTCACGATCCACAAACTGCGTCTGTGCGATCTCCAAGAGGGACTTGACCCAAAAGAGGCGATCGAGAAGCTCTTGCACTTCATCCAAAACCGTCCCCTGTTAGGATACTATCTAGATTTTGACGTCAAGATCCTCTCACGCTATACCAATGAGCTCTTTGGCTTCAAACTCCCAAATCCCACCATAGAGGTCTCGGGACTCTACTACGACTACAAGCAAAAGCTCATCCCCCAAGGATATGTTGATCTAAGATTTGATACAATCTTAGAAGATTTGGATATTCCTAGCTTCTCACACCACAACGCTCTAAGCGATGCTGTGATGAGCGCACTCATCTATCTCAAACTACAAAGGAGGAGACATGGAAAAGGTTCCGGTTTTTGAGCCAAGCGAAAAGATCAAAAAAAGAGCCAGAATCAACTCGATGGAGCAGTATTGGCAGATGGTCAAGGAGGCCGAAGCGGATTACGAAGGCTTTTGGGACAAATGGGCCAAAGAGAAGATTTTGTGGAGGGAGCCTTATACCAAAGTGCTGGATGAAAGCGACGCCCCCTTTTACAAATGGTTCGTAGGCGGCAAACTCAACGTCACCGAGCAGTGTATCGATCGACACCTGCAAAAGCGCAAGAACAAAGCGGCGATCATCTGGGAAGGTGAGCCAGGAGACAAAAGAGTCATCACCTACCTGGAGCTCTATTACGAAGTCAACCGCTTCGCCAATCTCTTGAAAAATCAGTTTGGCATCAAAAAAGGAGATCGGGTCGTCATCTATATGCCAATGATCCCAGAAGCCGCTTTTGCGATGTTGGCTTGTGCTAGGATTGGGGCTATCCACTCGGTCGTCTTTGGGGGATTTAGCGCCGAAGCTTTGCGCGATCGGATCCAAGACGCCGAGGCCAAGCTGGTCATCACCGCCGACGGAGCCTACCGACGGGGCAAGCCCTATCTGCTCAAGCCGGTCGTGGACGTAGCGCTGGCCAAAGATTGTGACAGCGTCGAAGCGGTGCTGGTAGTGAGGCGCAACAACGAAGAGATCGCATGGCACGAGGGCCGTGACTACGACTACCACCAGCTCATCGAACACCAATCCACCCACTGCGAACCAGAAATCATGGACTCCGAAGACCCCCTCTTCTTGCTCTACACCTCCGGCAGTACCGGCAAGCCAAAAGGGGTCCAGCACTCTCAAGCCGGATATATCCTCTGGGCGCAGCTGACGATGGAGTGGGTCTTCGACATCAAAGACGAAGATACCTACTGGTGCACCGCGGATGTGGGCTGGATCACGGGGCATACCTATATCGTCTACGGGCCGCTGGCAGCGGGGGCTACGACGATGATGTACGAAGGGGTCCCCACCTATCCCGACGCCGGGCGATGGTGGAGGATGATCGAGGAGTATCAGGTCAATCAATTTTACACCGCTCCGACGGCTATAAGACTCTTGCACAAACTAGGACCCGACGAGCCCGATAAATACGATCTAAGCTCCCTGGTGATTTTGGGTACCGTAGGAGAGCCTATCAACCCGGATGCGTGGATGTGGTATTTCGAGAAGGTAGGACGCAAGGAGTGCCCCATCGTCGATACATGGTGGCAGACGGAGACAGGCGGCCATATGATAAGTCCGCTTCCGGGAGCCACACCTATCAAGCCCGGATCGGCCACGTTTCCATTGCCGGGGATTTTTGCCGAAATCATCGATCAAGAAGGGAACAAAAAGCCGGCTGGAGAGAAAGGGTATCTATGCATCACCAAGCCTTGGCCCAGTATGATCCGCACCATCTGGGGCGATCCGGAGCGATTCGTCAAGAGCTACTTTGGCACATGCAAAAAAGACGGCAAGCCGGTCTACTTTAGCGGTGACGGGGCGATGTACGACGAAGACGGCTATATCTGGATCACGGGACGGATGGACGATGTGATCAACGTCAGCGGACACCGTTTGGGGACGGCGGAGATCGAGGCCGCCATCGGGCATCACCCAAGAGTGGCCGAATGTGCGGTGGTCGGAAAGCCTCACGAAGTCAAAGGCGAGAGCGTCTTCGCCTTCGTGGTACTCAAAGACGACGAAGGAATAGCTGATGAGATGGAGCTGGTCAAAGAGATCAACGACGTCATCACCAAAGATATCGGCCCGTTGGCCAAATGCGACGAAATAGCCTTCGTACCGGGACTACCAAAAACCAGAAGCGGCAAGATCATGCGCCGGATTCTTCGAGCCATCGCCAAAGGCGAAGAGATCAAGCAAGACACCTCGACGCTCGAAGATCCTTCAGTAGTCGAGAAGATCATCCAGATCGTGCAGAAGTAACTTTCGGGGCTTTCGCCCCGTCATATCCCGCACTTTCCGCTCCCGCATCCGCCGGCACCCACGTTGAACTCCTCCTCATACCCACACCTATCACACCGATAGATCACGCTCGTCGTCCCGCTGCATCCGCCCCCTTTGGATCGGCGAATCTCGATGGAGCGCTCCTCACACTCCGGGCAGATCCCCTGCTCTATTTTAGAGAGTTTCTCTCCCTTTTCTTTCAAAAAGAGATAATAAGCCAGCACTCCTAGCAGCGTCAAGACAATAATAACAACAAAAAGATACATCTACTCCCTCGCAAAGACACTGGATGTGGCGCAGATGGTCTGGAGCATATATTTGGCGTCCAGACTACCCCTTCGATCGGCTCTTTTCCACCACTCAATCGCTTTTTGCTGGGACTTTTCCACGCCCCAGCCCTCATAGTACATCATGCCTACATAGTACATCGCCTCAGCACTCCCCTCCTTGGCCAGCTTCTCAAAGAGAGGAAAAGCCTCCTTAAATCTATCTTCCTCAAAAAGCTCCACAGCCTTTTGCAGCATCACTCCTCCTTCAATGTGTAGTGCAGTTTGAGCCCCTCGTCGCTCATGAAAAAGCCATTGATGATAAGCTTGCCCTCATGGGCCATTTTGTGGTGCTTGGCGCATAGGGGAATGAGGTTGTAGCGGTGATTGGCCCGGAAGTGATCGATAAAGCCCCCTTTGGCCTTGGCCTTTGGTTTGATATGATGCACCTCTTCGACAATCTCATTGCAGATGGCACATTTGGTCAGATAGAGGCTTTTGTTGTAGCGGCTTCTTCTTTTGGCTCGAAGAAGCTGGGGCTCGCTCTTTTGATTGGTGAGCTCCTTGCGAAACTTCATGGCATAATCTAAAAATCTCTTGTCCATATGGAGCGCCTTGGCGAATTCTAGCCCGTAGAGCGTGCTACCACTGCCAATCTGAAGCTTGCGATCGTAGATGAGTCTATCATTGGCCTCGTCATAGAAGACTCCCAGATGCAAAAAGATCAAATACTCCAGATCCTTGATCTCCTTGATGGAGGTGAGTTGATGCAGATGGGTAGCAAACATAAAAAAAGATCCCATCTCACCCAATCTCTTGATAGCCGCTGCCACGATAGAGAGAGCGGAGTATGTCTCCGTCCCTTGACTTACCTCATCCCCAAGGACCAAAGAGCGCTCCGTGGCTCTGTTGAAGATGTTCTTGAGCTCCAGCATCTCTATGGCGAAGGTGGAGAGACCTTTGTAGAGGTTGTCTTTGGAGACGATACGGGTAAAGATCTTGTCTCTTACCCCATAGTGCATGGAGGCTGCCGGGACGAAAAGCCCCGCCTGCGCCATGATAAGAGCTAGCCCCACACTTTTCATCAGTGAGCTTTTGCCGCTGGAGTTGATGCCATAGAGCAGGACACCCCGCACCGGACATCCCTCACTGGCCTCCAGGGTAATATGATCATGCTCGCTCCTGCTAGCACCAAAGAGCAGATCGTTTGGCACATAGATGCCGTTCTCTTCTCTGGCTTCGATGATAGGATGGCGCAAAGCGACGAACTCCAAGACATTCTCTTCGACGATCATGGGCTTTGAGTAGTTGTAGAGCTTGGCGCACTTTGCGCCGCTGATGGCAAAATCGATCTCCCCAAGATAGGCGATAAGTCTCTCCAAAAGCGCGCTATAGAGCCTCTCTATGGTCTCTAGCTCATCCAAAAAGCTCTCTTTGACCAAGCTTATGAGCTTGGTTTTGAGTCTGGCGTGCTCCTTGGTGATCTCTTCTAAAAATTCACCAAAGATCTTGACGCTGTTCTTGAGCTTTTTGTAGCTAAAATCACTCATAAAGATCCTGCGACCTGCGATGACCACGGAACTAGAGAGGAGCTCTTTTTCGATGGTCTGGAATCTGTTGCGCGTAAGGGAGAGGTAGAATCCTTCGCTCTCTAGCCAGCCAATCTGAACAGAATTTGGACTCTCCAAAAAAGAGGCCACATGACCTTTGAGATCTTGGAGTCGACTCTCGATCTCTTTGAGGCTGCGCTCTGTCTCATCGACTCCTAGATGCACACCCAATCGAAAAATATTGGACTGGATCTGATCTTGACGATATTTGGCACACTCTTCAAAATCAAAGACATCTTCCAAATAGCGTCTAAAGCGGTAGATATCCTCTTTGCCGATCCTCTCAAGCCCCAGCTCCATCTCCTCTACCAACTGAGCGATTTTTTCGAGTGCGTACAATGAGGTATGCAGATAGTTCATCTCAAAAGGGTGAGCCTTTTTGAGCTTGATGCGGCGCAAGATCCGCTCGATGTCGTAGACCTGCTTCAGCAAAGTCTCTACCTCTTCATATCCTTGCAAAAACTTCTCGATCATTCCATAGCGTCTTTGAAGCTCCTCCCTGTCTTGGATGGGGTTGACCAGACGCTCTTTGAGAAGTCTAGCCCCCACAGGTGTAGAGCTCTTGTCCAAGAGCTTCAAAAGCGTCATCTCATCGGGGTCTCGACTGAGGACTCCTAGCTGCTCAAGGGCGTTGTTGCCAAGATAAACAAATCTCTTATTGCCCAGGAAAATGGGCCTTTGAAGCTTCTCGACGATCCCTTCGTCGTGTTCGATCACAAAATCAATAAGCAGGGCCAAAGACTCACTGGCATAGGGATAGCGCTCAAGATCTAGATACTCTATGGGTGAGAGGATGGAGCGGATATCGAAGATCTTGGCAAAGAGTTCGTTTTGATAAGCGATTTTGAGTCTAGAGCTGTTTTCGCTGTAGGTGTAGTGATCCTTGATCTCCAGATACTCCAGGACGAAGTCTCTTTCTTCGACACCTTCAAAAGTAATGAGGATCTCAGAGGTCTCATAGGTCTGCAAAAGCGAAAAGATCTCATCCAAAGCGTAGGTCTTATCCTCACTGGTGGAGTGCACTTCATTGACCCAGACCTTGCCCGTCGTCACATCCACCGCAGCATATCCGGCGTAGTAGCGTCCTCTGTTTTGACCAACGATCAAAGAGACCAGGTAGTTCTCCCTGGCCTGGGCCACATACTCAAAATTGGTCCCAGGTGAGATGATATTGGAGATATAGCGCTTTAGATTCGGTGGCTCTCCTTTTTGGCGCACGAGGACGACCGTATATTTCTTGCTCTGGACCAAGCGGGCTAGATACCGCTCCAAAGCAAAATTTGGCACACCGGCCATAAGAGGGTTTGAGATGGAGACCTCTAGGATCGATTTATTTTTTTTGGTCAGCTGAATATTCAAAAACTCCGCTATCTCCTTGGCTTTGCCAATATGCAGATCTGGCGTGTTGACTTCATAGACCTCAAAAAAGGAGCCGATCTCCATCAAAACGACCGTGTTTTCGCCGTAGCGATCCTCGAAGTAGCGCTGAAGCTCGAAGTAGATCTCAGTCAAAAGCCTCTTTTTATCGTTTAACAGCTGATTTAGGTACTCCTTGTCGCTCAAACCGCCCCTTAAATGCTTTTTTGATATTATATACTAAAAAAAGGGGCATGATGGAGCTGGCCGTCGCACTGGATCTGCCTAGCAAAGAGCAAAATATCTCTTTGGCTAGAAAACTCAAAAACTACAACCTCTGGATGAAGGTAGGATTACGCAGCTATATTCGTGACGGAAAGAGCTTCTTGGATGAGCTTAAGCAGATCAATCCCGACTTCAAGATCTTTTTGGATCTCAAACTCTACGATATTCCCAATACCATGGCTGATGCTGCCGAAGAGATCGCAAAGATCGGGGTCGATATGTTCAATGTCCACGCAAGTGCTGGCTCAAGAGCTCTCCAAAGCGTCATGCAAAGAGTAAAATCTCTCAAAAACCCTCCCCTGGTCCTGGCAGTAACGGCGCTCACCTCCTTTGCGCCCGAAGAGTTTGAAGCTATCTACGGCGCATCTATCGAAGAAAAAGCCAAAGAGTTCGCTAAGATGAGCTATGAAGCGGGGCTTGACGGCGTGGTCTGCAGCGTCTTTGAGAGTCCTCTGATCAAAGAGGTCACAAGCCAGGAGTTCTTGACGCTTACACCCGGCATTCGCCCCTTTGGCGAGGATACGGGGGATCAGCGCCGCGTCGCAGACATCGCTGCGGCCAAAGAGGCGGGGGTCGACTTCATCGTCGTAGGACGCCCTATCTACCAGGCCGACGATCCAAAAGAGGTGGTCGAGAAAATATTGACAAAGATTTAAAATTTTTCTATAATTTCATCCACTTCAAGGACAGGTGGGTGAGCTGGCTGAAACCACCTCCCTGCTAAGGAGGCGTGTCCATTACGGGCACCGCGGGTTCGAATCCCGCCCTGTCCG
>PUXX01000082.1 GCA_009659895.1 Campylobacterota bacterium | reverse complement strand
TCCATTTCGAACCTAGAAGCTAAGCTTGGCATCGCTGATGATACTGCACCCTTCGGGTGTGGAAAAGTAGGTCGGCGCCGGGTTGGGATTTTTCTTCGATCTTCTTATCCTCCTTTTTATGCGATATAATAATCAAGAACTTTTCTTTGGATTTCTCACATGGTAAAATATATTGGTGCAATAATTGCACTTTTGTTGGGGCTATTTTTCTTTGTAGCTGCTATGTATACCTTTGTTTTGGATCTGTCTACTACAAGACAGATGCTAGTTGGAGGTATAGAGTTTTTTTTGGCGATTTTTTTTATCGCCCTTTTTAGGTATTTAAAGAAGTAGGGAGATCAAATGAAGCAGTTTCTCAAAGAGTTCAAAGATTTTCTCATTAAAGGGAATGTCGTCGATATGGCGGTTGGTTTTATTTTTGGTGCTGCATTTGCGACAGTAGTCAAGTCGATGGTAGAAAATGTTATCATGCCACCCCTTGGAATGCTCTTGGGAAAAGTTGATTTTTCCAATCTTTTTATAGCTTTGGATGGCAAAGAGTATGCCTCCTTGGCCGAAGCTCAAAAAGCCGGTGCTCCAATAATCAAATATGGTCTTTTTCTCAACGATCTTGTCTCGTTTTTGATACTAGGTTTTGTGATCTTTTTGTTTATCAAAGGCTACAACAAGCTCAAAAAAGAGGAGGAGCCTCCCGCACCGACTACGAAGGTCTGCCCAGAATGTGCTATGGAGGTGCCGATAGAAGCGAAAAAATGTCCTTACTGCTATCACGCTTTTGTGTGATCCTTCGCGTATAAAGAGCTCTTTATACGCCTCTTCGTATCTTCTTAATTAACCCAAAACAGCTATAATTGCAAAAAAATTTCTGGAGCTGTAATGCGTCAAGTCATCGAAGCGATCAAAAAAGAGGTCAAGAAAGTCGTAGTAGGTCAGGATCGAATGATCGAAGGGTTGATTTTAGGACTTATGTGTGATGGCCATATCTTGCTAGAAGGTGTACCAGGGCTGGCGAAGACGACGACGGTCAATGCGCTGGCCAGATCCTTGGGGCTTGATTTTAAGCGGGTCCAGTTTACGCCAGATCTTTTGCCAAGTGACATTATCGGTACTGAGATCTACGATCCTGCGAAAAATGAATTTAAGATCAAAAGGGGCCCTGTCTTTACCAATCTTTTATTGGCTGATGAGATCAACAGAGCTCCTGCGAAGGTGCAGTCGGCCCTTTTGGAGGTGATGCAGGAGCGCCAAGTCACAATTGGGGATGAGACTTTTTTGATCGAGCCACCTTTTTTAGTCATGGCGACACAAAACCCCGTGGAGCAAGAGGGGGCTTATCAACTTCCAGAAGCGCAGCTTGATCGATTTATGATGAAGCTTATTGTCGGATACAATACAAAAGAGGAGGAGCTAGAGATCGCCAGACGGGTAGCCAACAACGCCTTTGGCACGATAGAACGGGTGGCTACGAAAGAGGATCTTGAAAAACTCAAGGAAGAGGCCAGGAGCGTCCATATCGACAAAGAGGTAGAAGAATATATTATCGATATTGTCTTTGCTACCAGAGAGCCTCAAAACTATGGGCTTGAAAAGATCAGGGACTATATCGCCTTTGGCGCCAGTCCACGGGCAAGTATTGATATGTTTAAAGCTACCAAAGCTTTGAGTTATATGCGAGGCAAGGATCATGTGACACCTTTGGAAGTAGCCTATATAGTCAAAGAGATCCTGCGCCATCGTATCATTTTGAGTTATGAGGCGGAAGCGGAGGGAATCAGTGCTGATTATATCATCGAGCAGGTCTTAGAGGCTGTACCGATCCCATGACCCAAAAGAGTGTCAAAAAGCTTCTTATTAAGGCGAAGAAGCAGGTCTTTAGCGAAATTCCTGGAAACAATCCCAGTCTCTTCAAAGGAGAGGGGTTTGATTTTGTGGAGCTTAGGGAATATCAGCCAGGAGATGATGTCAAAAAGATCGACTGGCTCATTACCGCCAAGCTCCAAAAACCTTATGTCAAACTCTACCGTGAAGAGCGAGAGCTCAATGTCATCGTAGCCGCGATGCTCAACGGTTCTACATATTTTGGTACGAAGCGATTAAAATATGAAACTATGGCAGAAATAGCTGCGATTTTGGGCTATGCCGCGATTAAAAATCAGGATAATTTTAGCTATTTTCTCTATGCAGACAAGGAGTATGACGCGATTCCTCCCACAAAACATATGAGTGCGGTCCAGCAGTGCGCAGAGCGTATCGCATATTTTGACCCTCTTGGAAAGAGGGCCGATTTTCAGGGGCTTGTGCGAAGACTCTTTCGTATCAAAAGAAAGTCGATCATATTCATATTGAGCGATTTTTTTGAGGAGGTGGATCTTAAGGTCTTGGCCAAAAAGCACGAGGTCGTAGCAATCATTGTGCGAGATCGCCTAGAAGAAGAGCCTCTTTCTTTGGGATACATCAATCTCATCGATCCTCAGACCAAAGAGAGCTTGAGTGTCGATCTGGAGGGAACGACTTTGCAAAATTATAAAAAGGAACAAAAGAGGATCGATCATAGGCTCTTTGATATGCTCAAAAAAAGTGGAGTGCGTTTTACCAAGATCTATACGGATGAAGAGCCTTTTATCAAGCTACTCAAACTTTTTGGACATAGATGATGGAAAAACTCAAAGATATCAAGCCGTTGGTGGAGATACCCGATTATAGTTTTTATCTCTATTTGGGTTTTATCGTGGTGGTGACACTTTTGGCGTCGCTGGCTGTCTATTTGCTCATCAAGCTCATGACAAAAAAGGGCAAAAACAGACGTCAAGAGATATTGGAGCACCTTCGATCCATGGATCTGAAGCAGAGTAAAAACGTAGCCTATGAGTTTACAAAGTGGGGGAGATATCTTGTGAGGGATGAGAGTCAGGCGAAGATGTATGAAGATATAGTACGGAAGTTGACCAGATATAAATATAAAAAAGAGGCTCCACCTTTGGATGAGGAGCTCAAAAGAGAGATCAAACTATTTTTGAGAGTCAACGATGAGTGAGTTTGGATTTGAAAGGCCTTGGGTCCTTTGGTTGATCCTGGTGGTCATCGTATGTACCTTTCGATGTCGTGCTAAAGAGGGTGCGCTCATTTTTCCCCATCTCTTCCTTGTCAAAAAGGCTGCTAGCAAGAAGAGCTTTTTGCCAGAGTTTTTGAAATTCGTGGCGATTTTTGGCACGATTGTGGCATTGGCCGGTCCCGTAGCGATCGATAAAAGTGTGGAGATCAAAAGGCAAGGTTATGATATTGTTTTGGCGTTGGATGCTAGCGGATCGATGAAAGAGAAGGGATTTGATCGGGCCAATCCATTTTTGAGTAAATTTGACGTGGTCAAGGATCTGGTCAAGGAGTTTGTCAAAGGAAGAGACAACGACAATATCGCTATAGTGATCTTTGGATCTTTTTCTTATATTGCGTCTCCTTTGACGTTCAACAAAGAGGTAATTACCAAGATTTTGGACTATTTAGATATCGGTATCGCCGGGCAAAAGACTGCCATTGCCGATGCTTTAATTGAAAGTGTCCATATGCTCAAAAACTCCCAAGCCAAATCAAAAGTGGTGATCTTGCTCACCGACGGGATCGATACGGCTAGTACTACTCCTGTGGATGTGGCCTTGCGCATGGCAAAGAAGTATGGGGTCAAGATCTATACCATAGGTATAGGGGATCGCAGAGGGATCGATGAGTCCTTTTTGAAATGGATCGCCAAAGAGAGTGGAGGTGAGTATTTCTATGCAAAGAATGCAAAGGATCTCAAAGCGGTATATGAGACTATCGATAGATTGGAAAAAAGCCAGATTAAAGGACGAAATTTTGTCAAAAAGGAGCAGCTCTACGCCTATATACTTTTCATCGCAGTTTTAGCGCTTTTAGGGTTTATCTATATTTATGGAAAGAGAGGGTTTTGATGAAGTTTTTGGATATTGAGTTTATTCCTTTGATGTTGATTCCCTCTTTTATTCTTTTGTATCTGGTCGTTACCAATAAGAGTGTCATAGAAAGGGTTTTCGATCCTGAGGTACTTGAGAGACTCAAAATAGAGCGGGGATTGTCCAAGAAGTTTCGGATTTTTTTGCTCTTTAGCGCGCTGTTTATGATGATTGTGGCTCTGGCTCGTCCCGTCTATCAAAAAGGGATCGTGGAGGTCCAAAGCTACAGAGCAGATCTGGTGGTGGCTTTGGATATCTCGCGCTCCATGAAGGCGAAAGACTACTATCCAAATCGCTTGATGTTTGGAAAGAAAAAAATAGAAGAGCTCATCAAAAGGGCCGATCGCTATCGTATAGGGATCATAGCTTTTGCAAAAGATGCTTTTATTGTCTCTCCTATTACCGACGATAAGGAGTCGCTCAAATTTTTGCTGGATCGTCTTGATACAAAACTTCTCTCACTGAAGGGTACCAATATTTTGGCTGCGCTTATGAGTGCGAAGCTTCTTTTTGGAGACAAAAAAGAAAAAAATATTTTGCTTGTTACGGATGGAGGAGATAGGAGGGATCTCTCTCAAGAGATCGCTTATGCCAAGGAGCAGGGTTTCAAAGTCTTTGTCTTGGGAGTCGCCACCACAAAAGGGGCGCCGATCGAAGAGCATGGTGAGTTTCTCAAGGATGCCAAGGGCAATCTCGTCATCACCAGACTCAATCCAGCCATTGAGCGTTTGGCCAAAAGTACAGGCGGGCTCTTTGTCCAAGCACGCTATTCCCAAGAGGATATCGAAAAGCTCTTACAGGCTCTAGGTGGGCTTGAAAAGGAGAATGTGAGTGAAAAGGTCGTCGATCAACTAGAGCTCTATCCTATCTTTTTAGCTTTTGCGCTCTTCTTTTTATTTTTAAGTTTTTACTCCATCCCCTCAAAAGGGGCATTGATGGTAGTACTGCTGGTAGTGGTGCCTCTTCATGCCGGCTTGAGTGATTTTAAGATGATCAAAGAGGCCAAGGAGGCCTATGAAAGAGGAGCCTATGAGATAGCGGCGAAGAGGTTTGCGTCGGTGGCGAAGCAGAAGGGTTCGGCACAAAGTTATTACGATACCGCCAACGCCTACTACAAAGCCAAGAAGTACCATAAGGCTATAGAGTACTACAACAAGGTCCAAACAGGCAATAAGGATCTGGAATTTTTCAAGCTCCACAATCTTGGCAATAGCTATTTTATGCTTCAAGAGTATCAAAAAGCGATCCAGATCTATCAAAAGGCTCTTAAAATCAAGGATGATCCAGATACGAGGTACAATCTGGAGTTGGCCAAGAAGATGCTCGAAAAAAAGCAGAACAAGCAGCGCCAACAGCAGCAAAAAAAAGAGCAAGATCAAAAAAATGAAAACCAAAACAGTAAGAACAGCAAGAGCCGATCAGATCAAAAAGATCGGCAAAAGCAGAAGCAAAAGCAGCATGGCGCAAAAGGTGAAGAGCGTCAAAAAGATCAGCCCATAAGTGACCGGGAGGAGAAAAAGTGGCTCAAGAGCCTCCAGCAAAACAGTGCAAAGACACTGCTTTATAAAGCACCTATCAAAATAGAAAAAGAGGCAACCAATGAGAATCCTTGGTAGTTTGCTCATACTGGTGACCTTGGTTTTTGGGGAGTTTAGGGTCTACTTGGAGAAGAATCCTATCGCCTTGGGTGAGCCAGCGAGACTCCATCTCATAGGTAGTGGTGATGAGATCGTACTTCCAGATCTCAGTCGCATCGGCCCCTATCCCGTAGCTGGGGTGAGTAACAGTGAGAGTGTCATAGGAAGGGATGGTGAGTATACCATCAAAAAAGAGCGGATCTATACATTTTATCCAGATAAAAACTTCACTATCCCGGCCCTGCTAGCTACGATCGATGGCAAAGAGGTCACAAGCGCCCCAATAGATCTAGTCGTCGATGCTTCGAACAAGAACAAGGATGTGGAATTTTGGCTCAAAGTGGATAAAAAGGAGGCTTATGTGGGTGAGCCGATCCTAGCCCAGCTTGAGCTCAAGATCAAAAGGAGTCTCAATATTGTCGATTATGATTTCGTGCCGCCAAGATTTGAGAATTTTTGGGTCAAGGAGCTCAAAAGCAGCAGCAAATATCTAGAGGAGCATGGGAGCTACTTGATCAAGCGGATAAAGTTTTTGCTCTTTCCTCAAAAAAGTGGTCTGCTGCGTATATCCCCGGCGGTATTCAAATTTGCCGTACCTGATCGTACCACCGATATGTTTGGCTTCTCCATTTCGGCGCCAAGATGGAGAAGCGTAGCCTCAAACAGTGTGGAGATAGTGGCCAAACCTTTGCCCAAACCTGTCGATTTGGTCGGTGATTTTACCCTCAAAGTGGATGTGGACAAGAGGCGTGTAAGGATCAATGAGCCAATCAATCTCAAAGTGATCATCGAAGGAGTCGGCAACGTAGAGAATCTAGAAGGAATCGATCTTAATATCAGTGATGCTACCGTCTATGCCGACAAGCCCCAGATAAAAGAGCAGTTCAGGAATGGGAAGCTCTGGGCACGTTGGACTCAAAACTTCTCCATCATTCCCCAAAAAAGCTTCACGATCCCTGGGATGAGGCTAGAGTATTTTAGTCTTAAAAAGAGACAAATCGCAGATCTCAAAAGCGATCCGATCGCTATAGAGGTCATCGATGCTTTGCCAACTCAGCCCCAGCAAAAGCGGATCGATCAAATCGAGCCTCCAAAGACGCAAGCTAAAAAGGAATCTTGGTGGGATAGAGAGATGGTCCTGGCCTATATTGGAGGAGTGATCAGCGGTGTTTTGGGGGTGGTGGCATTCCTGTGGCTGAAGGGGAGAAAAAGAGGCTCAAAAATCGCTATCAAAGGGAAAAGAGAGCTGCTGCTTCGCCTTTTGCCCCATATCTCAAAAGATCCCAAGATAGCCTCCATGGCAGAGGCTTTGTACAAGGAGATCTATGAAGGCAAAAGAAGCGGGATAAAAAAAAGAGCGATTGAGGAGGCCTTAAAGGATCTTGTGTAGTGTGGTGGCCTCTTCCATCCACTTTTTAAGCTCTTCCCAGCGCTCCTCTTGGATGAGAGTGTGGGCATGTCTGAGCTCTTTTTTGAAAACTTCGATGGAGTCTAGGAGGTTCTGCCTATTTTGCTTGAAGATATCGACCCACATTGAGGGATTGCTTTTGGCGAGTCGACTCATATCCTTAAATCCACCGGCTGCTAGGATGAGGATGCTTTTGGGATCTTCTTGTTTGAGGACGGAATTGGCAAGGGCGTAGCTAATAGCGTGGGGGAGGTGACTGATATAGGCGGCATGGAGGTCATGTTCACGTGCGTCCATGTAGACCAGCTGCATTCCTAAAGCCACGAAGATGTTTTCGGCCTTTTCTAGATGGCTGGGGTCGTTTTGCTCCACGTCACATAGCACGCAGATCTTGTCGTAATAGAGCCCCTCTATGGCAGCGGTGGGACCGGAGTACTCCGTACCGGTCATCGGGTGTGCCGCAACAAATTGGGGTCGTATCGCAGCGGGACATGAGCGGACGATCTTCTCTTTTGTGCTGCCAAAATCGACGATGGTTGTGGTGTCTGGAAGATTGGTGAGATCTTGCAAGGTTTGTATGATTCCTTCGACCGGAATCGCCAAGAAGATGATATCGGCTTCTTTGATCTTTTCGAATGGTACCACTTCATCGACAAGCCCTAGGGCTAGGGCCTCTTGGGCATGTTTTTCGTTTTTGTCGTAGCCGATCACCTCATCGGCCAGGAAGTTTTTCTTCAGATCTAGGGCCAGCGAGCCCCCCATCAATCCTAATCCTACCACTGCTGCTCTCATTGCGCTCCTTTGATGAAATTATAACAGCTTTACTCAATATTAATCAAAATGTTGCTACACTAAAAAAAATTATTCAAGGTGGAGAATGAAACGAGGTCTGCTTGCCCTTGCTTGTTGTGCTGCGTTTGTCCAGGCGCAGACGATCAAGGATATCAAGTTTGAGGGGCTTTTGCATCTATCCCCGACTATCGCTTCGGAGATGGTGGGGCTCCAGCCAGGCGAACCACTTGATATAGAAAAGATCGATCAGGCTATCAAAAAGTTCTACGCCCAGGGCTATTTTAAGGATATCTGGGTGGAAGAGAAAGATGGAGAGATCATTTTTCACTTCAAAGAGAAGCCTCTCATCGCTCAAATAGAGGTGATAGGCTACTTACAAAGCAAAAAAGAGGAGCTGCCCCAGATCCTAGGAATCAAAAAAGGGGATATTTATGATAAGCGCTCCATCCAAAGAGCGATCGAGCGTATCAAGCAAAAGGCAAGGAGCGAGGGCTATTTTGACACGGTGGTGGAGGTGGTCACGGAGCCTGTGGGTGAAAATAGTCTCAAGGTCACCTTTTTGGTCAACAAGGGTGAGAAGATCATTATCGATCAGCTGACTCTTTGTGGTGTGAGGGTCTTTGACAAAGATGAAATCGAAGATGTGGTGGCCAACAGAGAACGGCATAAATATTTTGGCTGGCTCATCGGTGTCGACAGCGGAGAGGTCAAGCTCGACCAGCTCCCTTTGGATAGTGCTCGTATTCGAAATCTCTATCTTACCAAAGGGTATTTAGATGCCCAGGTGAGCGATCCTTTTTTGCGGGTCAATTTTGACAACTACAAGGCCAAGCTGCGCTACCATGTCAAAGAGGGCAAGCAGTATAAAGTAGAGAAAGTGGAGATAGAGCAGCTCCAAGAGGTGATCGATCCTAAAGAACTCCAAGAAGAGCTCAAGCTTCGACCCGGTAAAGTCTTCAATGTGGAAAAGATGAGAAAGGATATGGAGCTGATCCGTCGTGCTATCGCCGATAGGGGATATGCCTTTGTGCGGATCGTACCCGACTTTGTCAAAAAGGATGGCAAGGTGGTGGTGCGCTATCTCATCGATCCTGGCAAAAAGGTCACCATCCGTGACGTGATCATCGCTGGCAATCAGCGCACACTAGATCGTGTCATTCGTCGTGAGGTCTATTTGGCTCCAGGAGACAGCTACAGCTATACAGATCTGCAAGACTCTAGAAACGCTCTTCGTAGGACGGGGTTTTTTAGCAAGGTGGATATCGAAGAGCGAAGAGTCAGTGACGATGAGATGGATCTCATCGTCAACGTAGAGGAGATGCCCACCGGCAATATCATGATCGGTGGAGGCTATAGCACGTACGAGGGCTTCATCGTCAACGCCGCCATTAACGATAAAAATATTTTTGGCAGCGGGATCAACGGACAGTTTAGTATCGACTACTCTTCAAAATCCCTGCGTTTTAATCTAGGGATCTACAATCCCAGAATTTTCGATAGCGACTATAGTCTAGGAATCAATGCCTACAATACAAGATTTGAGTACTATGACTACACGCAAGATCGCAAGGGTGCCTCCGTGACGGTAGGCAAAAAGCTCACACGCCACCTCTCGGCCAGCCTTACCTACGCCTATGAGCAAAATGAGCTTAGTGATGTCAATTTCGACAATATCTATTTCCAAGAGGGCAAATATACCAAGAGTGCTTTGATTCCTAGTATCACCTTTGACAATACCGATGACTACTATCTCCCAAGGCATGGGGTCTCTATCACCGCCTCTTTGGAATATGCGGGAGTGGGAGGAGATGAGAAGTATCTTAAGAGCTACATCAAAGGAGGCTATTATTATGGTCTAGAGGACCTGATCGATTACGATCTGATCTTGCGCCTCAAGGGCAAAATAGGCCACATCAACGACAACGGCTATCTTCCGGTATTTGAGAAGTTCTATCTAGGGGGGCTTAGAAGCTTGCGGGGCTATCAGACCGCCTCTATCTCTCCTACAGACGATGAGGGGCGACTCATAGGAGGAAAATATATGTTCTCTACCTCCATAGAGGCCAGTATTCCTATGATGAAAAACTCAAACATGCGCCTTACCTTCTTTTTTGACTACGGGGGGATTGGAGATAGTGGCTATACCGATATCACACGAATGGGTACGGGAGCGGCGATTGAGTGGATATCGCCTATGGGTCCGCTTCAGCTGGTCTTTGCCAGGCCCATCAACGACAAAGAGGGTGATAGGACCAGTAATTTTGAGTTTAGCATAGGGACTAGGTTTTAAAGCGCAGAGCAAAAGGGGCCGGTTTTTGGAGATTTTTGGCCTCCTCTTGGGCTAGATAGAGAGGGGCTGGGCTCGTGATAGTGAGAATATCCCTCTCAAAGGATATCTCAAAATCTGGACAGCTGTAGTCCTTGTTGATCGTCTCAGCCAGGGAGAGGGTGAAGCTGAGCCAGTTGAGGATATCTATATGGGGCAGAAGTGGGGCTAGCTCCTTGACCATGCTTTTTGACGGGAGTTTCTTTTTGTGAAAACGGACCAGCATAGAGATGGTGGCGATCTCTTGGTGGGTGAGGCCATACTCTAGATCATTGAGGATGATATAGCTGCTATGTTTGTGGTGTTCATAAAAATCGATCTTGGTACCGATATTGGCCAGTTTGGCGGCGATGAGGAGCATCTTTTCGTAGCGGCGATCACTGTCGAAGCGCTCGTAGAGTGCGTCGTAGACCTTTTTGGTGATGGTGTAGAGACATTGAGCGTGTTCTTCTTGGATACAGAAGCGATCGAGCAAGCTTCTTACACTTGGCTCAAAGTTGGCTGGGAATCGGTAGTTGGAGTTGCGCAAGAGATCTTTTAAAAATGTCCCTTCCCTGACCCCAACACCGCTGGTGACGACTGTTTTGGCTTTGATATGTCTCATCACCTCACGAAAGATGAGCGCCCCTTCTTTGATGATATCGTAGCGCTCCTTTTTGATGTGGAGCTTTTTGAGTTTGTAGACGGGAGCCTCGATAATTTTGTCGATAAATTTTCGTTTTTCCTCAAAATCGTAGGTAAAGCCGTGGAGTTTATCTAGTGGATAGCACTCCTCTTCCATGATAGCTTTTGAGAGAGCTCGAATGGTACCACCTATTCCTACCGCCGTTTGGTCGATGAAGTGGGGAGGGATTTTTTGAAGCTGGCTGTGGATAAACTTGATCGCTTTTTTGAGATCATCCTTCTTGTCGAAGAAGAGCTCCTTGAGTCGTACGGTGCCAAGATCCAAAGAGATGGTGTCGATGACTTTTTTGTTGCGTATGAGGGCCAGCTCCGTCGATCCGCCACCTATATCGATAGTGATGGCGTCATGGATTGGGAGGAGATTGGCCGCAGCGATGCCTCCTAGGAGCGCTTCGGTGTCTCCGTCGATGATCTTGATATTGAGTCCTAGCTCTTTTTTGACCAGACTTTTGAAGTAGCTGCGATTTGGTGCGTCTCTAAGAGCCGACGTGGCGACACAGAGGATCTTTTTGGTCTTATAACTTCTAGCGATGCTCAAAAACTCCCGAAGAGCGTTAAGGGCTCTTTTCATTGGGATCTCTTGCAAGAGTCCCCCATGTTCGTAGGCCCCTTCGCTGATGCGTACCCGGCTTTTGGTCTCGTTGAGGAGATAAAATCCAAAGCGGCTCGTACGCTCTATGACGATCATGCGAGCGGAATTGGAGCCTATGTCGATGATGGCGGTCCGTTTTGCCATCAATCCTCTTCGCTGGCTATCTGTTTGTATTTGTATTTGAGCTCGGCGATCGTCTCTACGTTGTCAGGATCTGGGACAATGCAGTCCACTGGGCAAACAGCTACACACGCAGGTTCATCATAGAAGCCAACACACTCCGTGCATCGATCTGGATCGATGATGTAGATGGGATCTCCCTCTTCGATAGCGCCAGTAGGGCACTCTTCTCTACATGCATCACAAGCTATACACTCTTCCGTAATCATCAAAGACATCTGTCCCCCTCAAAAATTTTTTAATGAAACTTATAACTCATATTGGCTTAAAATAACTTTAACAAAGTGGACAGGCCAGCTGGTTTGGGATATAGAGGGTAGCGATGGCCCCTTTTTGGTCTTCTCTGTTTTTGATAGAGATCGTAGCGCCCATGGCGTCTGCTGCACTTTTGGCCAAGAAGAGCCCAAGACCCACACCCCCTTTTTTGCCCTCCCGTTTGAAAGGGGCGAAGAGATCGAGGTTTTCGTTGATGCCTGGGCCCTCGTCGATCACCTCTATCTTGATGCCGCCGGGAACTGGGTAGCTGCGAAAGGTGACGGTGCCTCCGGGCTCGGTGAATTTGATGGCGTTTTGGACGAAGTTTTGGATAATGTGGCTTAGCAGCGTGGGCTGGATGGTGGTATGGTAGCGAGGTGGCTTGAGATCGACGATGAGGTGCTTGCCCTCGTTTTCGGCCAGTAAGCTGTAGTTGGCGCTCTTTTCCTTGAGATACTCGATCAGATCCATCTGTACTGGCGGCTCGAACTGATCACTCTCCTGGCGCCCGATTTTAAGCAGGTTCTCGATCATCTTGTTCATTTCATTAATAGTTTTGATATTGAGCTTGATGGTCTCTTCGTACTCTTTGGGGCTTCTTTTTTTGATGAGGGTTACCTCGTTTTTGAGCTTCATCACCGCCAAAGGGGTTTTGAGCTCATGGGCGATACCTATGAAGAGCTCCTTTTGGTACTTTATGAAGGTCTGGATCCGGTTGATGAGCATGTTGATCGACTTGCCAAGAGGCTGGAACTCTTCTGGGAGGTGGCGGATCTTGATGGGTTTGAGCATGTTTTCGTTCATGGAGGAGAGTTTTTTGGTCAGGTTGGTGATATATTTGGTGATGTAGGTCGAGAGCACCAAAGCATAAATGATGATGAGAGCGAAGCCCAAAATATTGCTCAAGAGGATGATGCGGTAGATCTTCTTTAAGATCTTGTCGATGGAGCTGATATCTTTCGTCACCTTCAAAAAGGTCTGTTCGGCGAAGTTGTAGGGGTAGTAGAGCACGAGGTATTTTTTGCCCTCTTTGGAGACCTCTTCAAAGGTGACGTTGGAGATATGTTTGGGTTTTTGGACCACTTCGACGGAGATCTCTAGGGTTCGCTTGAGATAGAAGCTGTCTATCTTTTCGCCTGGATGGGTGTTGGTGACCGTGGTGGCTATGAAGGAGGCTTGTTTGATGAGCTGCTCTTGGACCTCTTCGTATAAAGACTTTTTGATAAATCCATAAAGAATAGTAGAAAAGAGCAGGATTAGGATAGCCGAAGCTATCGCTAATCGTATGAGGAGTTTGGTCCTTATGCTTTGCGCGGATAGCAAAATCTATAACCTCGCCTGCGCACCGTCTCGATGGTCTGGATGCCAAGGGGTTTATCTAGCTTTTGTCGGATCTGGTTGATAGCTACTTCGATGACGTTGGGAGTCACAAGCTCAGGCTCTTCCCAGATGGCGTCTAGAAGCTGCTCTTTGGAGACTATTTGATCTTTGTGTCTTGCAAGGTGTGTGAGGACTTCAAATGGCTTACCCTTAAGCTCAATCTCTTTGCCTTTGAAGATGATCTTCTCCTCTTCTGGATTGATGATGAGCTCTTTGATCTCTATGATGCTGCTACCGCCAAAGCGAAGGCGAGCTTCAATTCTGGCCACCAAGACATCAAAATCAAAAGGCTTTCTGATATAATCATCGGCTCCAGCTCTAAGAGCTTCGATCTCGCTCTCTTTGTCGTCTCTAGCAGAGAGGACTATGACAATAGTTTTGGGATTGTCTTGTTTGACCTGGGTGACTAGCTCTAGCCCACTCCCGTCTGGCAACATCCAGTCTACCAAGATAAGATCGTAGTTTCGGATATCTAGATAGTATTGTGCATCTTTGAGACTCTCGCTGGTATCGCTTTGGTATCCGAACTCTTTGAGCCCTTCTGCTAGGGTCTTATTAAGAGTCACTTCATCTTCGACTATTAGGATTCGCATTCACCGCCCCTTAAGATTAATTTAAACTTGGCCAAAATTATAGCACAATTTTAGCTAGTTTTAAAGTAATTTTTAGCAAATTTTAAAAAAAGTTTCAAGTAAAGTTAAGAGAAATAGAGACGGAAGGGGTGACATTTGGGAGGATCTGCGGCTTTTTGATCTGGAGATAGAGGCTCTTGATCTGGGGGAAATGCTTTTTTAAAAGCATAGCGCATGATGCCAGGGCATCTTCGATGAGCTCAAACTGCTGCTCTTTGATATGGTTCTCCAAAAGCCTGGCCGCTTTGGCGTAGTCGATATACTCCTCTTTGGACTGGTAGCTTAAGCGGGCGTTGAGGATCACCTTTTGGACGGTTAGGCGCTCATGGGGGAGGATACCTATGATGGCGTAGAACTCCAGATTTTCCAAAGAGGCTTGATACATCACGCCTCCACCACTTTGCGCTCTTCTCCGGTGATGAGGCGCTTGATATTGGGAAGATGCTTGTAAAATATGATAAAGGCCAAAATAAGGAGCGGAGCGTGGCTGCGGACATGGGGGAGTTCGGGGTGGATGATGAAAGAAGCTATCACGACTGCAGCCAAGCCGCTCAAAGAGGCCAAAGATGAGATCTTGGTGGTTTTGGCCACAATGGCCCAGACGGCGATTCCTATGAGTGTTTCGATAGGTAACAACACCAGGAGTACTCCCATGGCTGTCGCCACCCCTTTGCCTCCTTCAAATTTTAAAAAGGGGCTGTAGCAGTGTCCAAGCACCGTAAGAATCCCGACCATCCACCACACAGCCGGAGGAAATCCCAAAAACTTGGCCAAGAGTACCAATGCCGCGCCTTTGAGTGCGTCAAATACCACTGTCGCAATAGCCAGCTTTTTGGCCAGTTTTTCATCTTTTTGCCTCACGACACGCAAAACATTTGTAGCACCGATACTTTTGGAGCCACTTTTTTTGATATCGACTCCGGCAAATACCTTAGCCAAGATATATCCAAATGGAATACCACCCACCAAATAGGCGATGATATAAAATATCACGTTGGGATTGGTCAAAAAATCCATCCATACCCTTTAGACTAATTTTGTATAATTTTAGCTAAAATAACCTAACGCCCGGATAAAGGAGTCTTTTTGAGGGATATTGAGAGATTGCAGCAAGAGATCGATCAGCTCAAAAATGAGCTCGATGTCACGATCGTCGCCCACTATTATCAAAAGGATGAGGTTTTTGAGATAGCCGATATCACCGGCGATAGTTTGGAGCTTGCCAAAAGAGCCAAGGAGAGTGGGAGTGAGTGGATACTCTTTTGTGGCGTTGGGTTCATGGGCCAAAGTGTCAAGATCCTAGCCCCCGAAAAAAGAGTCGCCATGCCAAAGATCGCCTGCTGCGCCATGGCCAGAATGATCGATAGTACCTATTTTGATGCTTCGGTGGAGGCGATGAAAAAGGCAGGCATCAAGGAAGAGGATATTTTGCCCATTACCTATATCAACAGTGGCGCCGAAGTGAAAGCCAAAGTGGGGAAGATGGGCGGATCGGTGTGTACCAGCAGCAGCGCTGTCAAAATTATCGAAAAGGCGATCAAAAGTGGCAAGAAGATCCTCTTCGTGCCCGATCGGTGCTTGGGACAGAATGTGGCCAGGATGATGGGTCTTAAGAGCGCGGTGATCGGTATCGACAGTGACGAAGCGATCAAAGAGGCCGATATTGTCTGTTACAATGGCTTTTGCTCGGTCCATCAGCTCTTTACCCTCAAGGATGTGGAGTTTTTCAAAAAGCGCTACCCAGGCATCAAGATAGCAGTCCATCCCGAGTGTGATCCGGCGGTCTGTGAGGTGGCTGATTTTGTGGGGTCGACCAGCCAGATCATCAAGTATGTCAAATCTTTGCCCGAAGATCAAAAGGTAGCAGTAGGGACGGAGTACAACCTGGTCCATCGCCTAAGAGACAAAAATACCTACGTCCTCTCTTCGACCAAGCCTGAATGCCCGACGATGAACGAGACGACCCTAGAGGATGTGAGAGATACGCTTCAAGCCATCAAAAAGGGTGACGTCATCAACGAGATCTTCGTGGACGAAGATACGATCAAGTGGTCCAAGATTGCGTTAGAGCGGATGTTTGAGTATCTGGAGGAGTGATGGAATATCTTGATTTTGCCAAAGAGGTGCTGGCCGAAGATCTTGGGCGTGGTGATCTTTTTGAGCGGGTGGCCGAGCCAAGGAAGGCTGCCGGGAAGATTGTGGCCAAATCCCAAGGGATACTGGCCGGTGTGCCTTATGCCGATGCCATTGCTCAGATCTTGGGGATAGAGCTGGTGTGGCAGATGAGTGATGGGGAGTATTTTGAGCCGGGCAGGACCATCGCTAGGGTCTATGGTGACTCCATTTCGCTTCTCAAAGCTGAGAGAAGTCTGCTCAACACCATCCTTCATGCCTCCTCCATCGCCACAAAGGCCCGGGCTTTTGTGGAGGCTGCCGGGGGAGAGATCAAGATCTTGGATACCAGAAAGACCCGCCCCAGGCTGCGGATTTTTGAAAAGTACGCAGCAAGAGTCGGTGGTGTGGTCAATCATCGCATGGGGCTGGATGATTGCTTGATGCTCAAAGATACCCATCTTAATGTCTTAGATCTCAATGATCTCAAAGGCTTCATCCAAGAGGCACGCAAAAAGATCCCATTTACCGCAAAAATAGAGATTGAGTGCGAGAGCCTGGAGATGGCGAGAAGTGCAATGGAGGCCGGGGCTGATATCATCATGTGTGACAATATGGAGATAGAGGAGATCAAAAAGGTAGTAGAATATCGCAATCAGCACTATCCCCATATCCTTTTGGAAGCTAGTGGCAATATCACGCTCCAGAGTATCCAGGCCTACATCGACACAGGGATCGATGCGATCAGTAGCGGGAGTATCGTCCATCAGGCCACGTGGCCCGATATCTCCATGAAGATCGATGCATGAGTGAGGCAGCAAAACTTATCCAAAAAGCCGATAGAATCGTCCTGCTTACCCATATCGATCCGGATGCGGATACGTTGGGAAGTGCGCTTGGGTTCTATCATGTGCTCAAGAGGATGGGGAAGCGGGTCTATGTGGTCAATACCACGAAGATCCCTTATAATCTAGATTTTTTACCGGGTATATCGAAGATCAAGAAGGAGTTGCCCCAAAAGTGCGATCTGATGATCAGTTTTGACTGTAGTAGCCCAGATCGTCTGGGTGTGGAGCTAGCAGAGGTGAGCTTGATCAATTTCGATCACCACAAGAGCAACACACTTTTTGGAGATATCAATATCGTCGACCCCCAAGCTGTCGCCACTGCGTCGGTAGTCTTTCGTTTTATGGAGGAGGCTGGATATTTTGTGCCCAAAGAGTCGGCGCTCTGTCTTTATACCGCATTGGCGGATGATAGTGGATTTTTCCGATACGAAAGAGTCGATGAGCGAACCTTCTCTCAAGCCGCAAGACTTTGCGCTCTTGGGGCTGATGCGGAATATGTGGCCAGAATGCTTACTATGCGAGAGCCCTTGGCAAAGATGCGTCTGATGGCTCAGCTCCTTGAGACTCTTGAGCTGAGGCTGGATGGGCAAGTAGGCGTGATACGGCTGACCCAGGATATGTTGCGACACACTGGCGCTACCAAAGAGATGGCTGATGAGGCCTTGGATATGGTGCGGCGTCTGGCTACGGTGGAGGTGGCGTTGCTTTTGCGTCAGGAAGAAGATGGCCGCATCAAGGTCTCTATGCGCTCAAAAGAGCGTGTGGATGTAGGAAAGGTAGCGGTAGAGTTTGGTGGGGGAGGGCATGAGCGTGCCGCTGGATTTACCGCTTTTGAAAAAGATTTTGATACGCTTTTGGAGCGACTTTTACAAAGATTGAAGGAGGAGTTGGGAGTTGAGGCGTAAAAAACGAAGAGGCATCTATCTATTTGGCATCCTTTTGGTGGTGTTGGGTGTAGGGGGATACTACCTCTACACCTCCCAGACTTTTGAGCGAAACGCTCCTAAAATCGAAATAGCCGATGAGATCTTCTGGAGCCTCAAGCAGCCTCTCAAGCTGGTCTTGGAGGATGATACGGGGATCAAAGAGTACAAGGTGATCATGAGTGATGGCAAGTCCAAGGAGACTGTGGATCTTGCCAAGCTTGCCAATCCCCAGAAACGAATCGAGCTCTCCATCAAGCCGCCCGCTGGCTTGGAATTAGAGGGGGATCGGGCCTTGCTAGAGATTGAGGTGCGAGATAAGAGCTTGTGGAACTACTTTTTGGGCAATAGCGCCAAAAAGCTGGTACACATCCATATCGATCGCAAAAAGCCAGATCTCTATATCGTCACCAACTCCTATGGGATTCGAAAAGGGGGAAGTGCTCTGGTAATTTTTCACTGTCAGGATAAAAATCTCAAAGAGTTTTTTATCAAGACCAATTTTGGCAAAAAATTTCAGGCACAGCCCTTTTTCAAAGATGGATACTATATCGCTTTGATCGCCTGGCCCATCACCCAGGAGCGATTTCGTGCTGATATCGTAGCCTATGACAAAGCTGGCAACAGATCCAAAGCCTATATCCCTTTGTATCTGAAGCAGAAGCGGTATCGCATCAGCAAGATCACGCTAAAAGATAGTTTTTTACAAGGCAAGATCGAGACTTTGGCCCAGGAATATCCAGAGACTGCCAATATGACGCCGATCCAAAAGTTCAAGTTCGTCAATGAGACCCTCAGAGAGCGTAATGAAAAGCTGATCCACGAGCTAGCTTCAAAAGTATCGCAAGCAAGGATCGATGATTTTCCCATTACCCCATTTTATCCCCTCAAGAATGCTGCTGTGGTGGCTAGCTTTGGGGATCATCGATACTATTACTATAAGGGCAAGCTCGTGAGTGAATCGTACCATATGGGGTTGGATCTTGCTAGTGTACGTCAAGCGCCGGTGAAGCTTGGCAATGATGGAGAGGTGGTCTACGCGGATTTCAACGGAATCTACGGTAATATGCCTCTCATCGATCATGGGTTGGGGCTCTATACCCTCTACGCTCACTGCTCAACCCTCTATGTCAAAAAAGGGGATGAGGTGGCAAAAGGAGAGACAATCGCCAAGACCGGGAGTACGGGACTGGCTTTGGGCGATCATCTCCATTTTGGTGTCCTTGTCCAAGGAATCGAAGTGCGTCCAGAGGAGTGGATGGATCGCAAATGGATCAAGGACAATGTCACGCAAGTGATCAAGGATGCCAAGAAAATAATAGATTCAAAATAGTTTTTTTGCTACAATGGGTCTTATCAAAGGAACTCTATGAGACAGCGAACGATCAAAAAAAGTGTAGAGCTAGTAGGTATAGGCCTGCATAAAGGCGTGCCGGTGAAGATGCGTCTAGAGCCCGCCGGAGCTGATGAGGGGATAGTCTTTTATCGACGTGATAGGAATGTCTATATCCCTCTCTCACCCCAAAATGTCATCGATACCAAGATGGCCACCGTCATAGGGGATGGTGGTGTGAGTATCTCCACTATCGAACACCTTATGAGCGCAGTTTATAGCTATGGTATCGATAATCTTTTGATTGTCTTGGACAATGATGAAGTGCCTATCATGGATGGGAGCGCCATTGCTTACTGTATGCTTCTGGATGAGGCTGGTATCAAGGAGCTGCCAGCTCCCAAGAGGGCTCTTCGTATCAAAGAGGAGGTGGAGGTCAAGGATGGGGCCAAATATGTCAGGCTCTCTCCGGCGCAAGGTTTTATCCTGGATTTTACTATCGATTTTTCCCATCCTGTCATCGGATATGAGCAGATGCGTTTTGAGTTTGGCATCCAGGAGTATCTTGAGCAAATAGCCAAAGCTAGGACCTTTGGATTTTTGCATGAGGTCCAGTACCTTCGCTCCATCGGATTGGCCAAGGGTGGAAGCTTGGAGAACGCTATCGTTTTGGATGAGAAGCGAGTCCTCAATCCAGAAGGACTCCGGTACAAAGATGAGTTTGTGCGACACAAGATCTTGGACGCCATCGGAGATCTCTCTCTTTTGGGGATGCCTGTGATGGGAGAGTACAGGGCCTTTGCCGGCAGCCATCATCTCAATCACCTCTTGACCAAGGCACTCCTGGCTCGTCCGGAGGCCTTTGAGGTGGTCGAAGCCCAAGCCCAAGAGCTCCAAGGATGGGTCGTTGGCGCCGCCTACGCGAAGTAGGGTCGACCTGGTACTCATCGCTCTCTCTTCGCCCCTGCTTCTTGGGGTCTACAAAGAGGGTGTGTTGATTGAATCGATAGAGAGCCAAGACAAAACTAGCGAAGCGCTCCCCAGCCTTTTTCAAAAGATCATGGACAGCTACCATATCGACAGAATCTTTTTTGCCAGGGGACCGGGCAGTTTCATGTCCATCAAGCTGGTCTACATCTTCCTCAAGACACTTCAGATCACCAAGAATATCAAGCTCTTTGGATGTGATGGTTTTACGTTCAATCAAAATCGTCCCATAAAAGCGATGGGAAATCTCTATTTTGTCAAAGAAAATGGTAAAATTGTGACCAAAAAACTCCGGCCAGACGAGGAGGGGCGATTTGAGCTTCCTGGGCGTCTCGATCAGATTCGGTGCAGTGAAGAGATATCTCCTCTGTATCTTTTGCCGGCAGTAAAGGTGTAGTCTTGCTCATCAGCGTCCCAGCAACCAGTGCCAATTTGGGTCCTGGCTTTGATACCTTAGGTGTGGCTTTGGATCTGCGCAACGTGGTCCGTATTAAAAGAAGCAGATTTTTTAGTATCTCCATCAAGGGTGAAGGGGCCAACAACTTCAAGCTCAAAGGCAATAATCTTTTTATCTCAATTTTTAACGAGCACTATCGCAAACTTACAGGCAAGACCGATCGTTTTCGTTTTACTTTCTACAACAAAATTCCTCTCTCACGAGGACTTGGAAGCAGCTCTGCAGTGATCGTGAGTGCCATAGCCGCAGCCTACGCCATGGCCGGTGTCGCCATATCCAAAGAGAAGATCCTCAATCTGGCCTTGACATACGAGCCCCATCCTGACAACATCACTCCAGCGGTCATGGGAGGATTTACGGTATCGACAGTAGAAGATGGGAAGGTCTACAGCCTTAAAAAGGAGATGCCTAGCCATCTCAAAGCGGTGGTAGCCGTGCCCAACAGACCTATCTCTACCGCCCATTCTAGGACACGACTGCCAAAAAGATATCCTATGGCCGATATCGTCTACAATCTCTCTAGAAGCTCTTTGCTCACTGCCGCGATCTTTAGCGAGCGGTGGGATATGCTCAAAATAGCCTCCAAGGACCGGCTCCATCAAGATATCAGAATGAAGGCGATGCCAGAACTTTTTGAGCTGCAAAAGCTTGCTTTGGAGAGTGGGGCGCTTATGAGTACGCTCTCAGGGAGTGGGTCGACCTTTTTTTCCATGAGCGAGGAGCACCACGCCCAAAAACTGGCTGAGATCTTGAAGCGCCGTTTCAATGCTTTTGATGTGAGGGTGTTGGATTTTGACAACAAAGGGCTTCTAATAGAGGAGTAGCTTTCAAACGGCTCCTTTTTTTGATATAATTAGCCCCAATGTCAAAGCCAGTTAGAATGTGCATCAATTGCAGAAAACGATTTTTTCAAGATGACCTCCACAGGTTTCGCTGCGTACACAAGCGAATCGTCGCCTTCGATGGAGTAGGTAGGAGCTTTTATATATGCATAGCTTGCATAGAGGACAAGAAACTTCCGAAAAACCTCGCCAAAATTTGTAAAACAGATCCGACTTCGGCTTTGAAAATGTTAAAGGAGATAGTAAGTGGATAAAGTGAGAATCCATGAGATTGCCAGTGAGCTGGGACTCAAGAGCAAAGATGTGATCCAAAAGGCCGCTGAGATCGGTATCAAAGTCAAGAGCCCCTCAAGTGGTGTGAGTTTTGAAGAGGCGGAGAAGATCACAGAATATATCATGAGTGGTACCGCCCCCCAGCCCAAGCAAGAGCAAAGCACTTCTGCCCCAAAGAAGGCGGAGCAAAAACCCCAAAAAAAGCAAGAACCAAAAGAGCCCAAACCCCAGCCAAAAGAGGAGCCAAAAAAAGAGGAGCCAAAAGAGCAAGAAAGCCTTACGCCCCCATCTTTGAAGAAGCGCAGGGGACTGGTGATCGTCAAGAAGAAAAGGCCCAAAAAAGAGGAGCCAAAAGAAGAGCAGCGTCAGCCGGTCCAGGAGGAGCCACAAGAGCCCCTAGAGCTCAAACGCAAAACGAAAAAGAGCAAGAAGAGCCCTCCTGCGAAGAAAATCGAAGGCAAAAAGATCGAGATCTTGGAGGATCGAGATCTCAGCGATGTGAGTTTGGAGCTGGAAGAGGAAGTGGTGGTATTGCCAGATTTTAGCGAGGAGCTTGGTAAACTAGAAGAGGAGCAAAAACAGCAGCAACAGCCCAAGAAAGATCAGCGCCAAAAGCAGGTCAAGGTGGCGCGCAAGAGCTTTTCGCTCGATCAGCAGGGATTGAGCAGAGGCAAGAAGAAAAAACGCAAGAAAAAAGAGATCAAAAAAGAGCAGGTCAAGATAGTCGAGATCCCAGAAGAGGTACGGGTCTATGAATTTGCCGAGAAGGCTGGCAAAAGCGTGGCGGAAGTGATCAAGGTGCTTTTCAATCTGGGTATGATGGCCACGAAGAACGACTTTTTGGACAAAGAGACCATCGAGATCTTGGCTGAGGAGTTTGGACTAGAGATCAAGATCAAGGATGTGTTGGAAGAGCTTGATTATGTCAAGGTCTATGATGCCATAGAAGATGACTATCTAGAGGAGCGCCCTCCGGTCATTACTATCATGGGCCATGTCGATCATGGTAAGACATCGCTTCTAGACTACATTCGCAATTCCCGCGTAGCGGAGAAGGAGGCTGGTGGTATTACCCAGCATATCGGCGCTTATATGGTGACCAAAGATGGCAAACGTATCACCTTTATCGACACACCTGGCCATGAGGCATTTACCGAGATGCGGGCCAGAGGAGCGCAAGCGACCGATATCGCCATTATCGTCGTCGCTGCTGATGATGGGGTCAAGCCCCAGACCGTGGAGGCCATCAACCACGCCAAAACGGCTGATGTCCCTATGATCATCGCTATCAACAAGATCGACAAACCAGAAGCCAATCCAGATCTGGTCAAGTCCCAGCTAGCAGAGCTTGGCATCACTCCTACCGACTGGGGCGGTGAGTATGAGTTTGTCAATGTCTCCGCAAAGACAGGAGAGGGGATCGATGATCTGCTTGATACCATCTTGCTCCAGGCGGAGATCATGGAGCTCAAGGCCAACCCAAAACGAGAGGCCAAGGCGGTGGTGATCGAGAGCTCTTTGGAAAAAGGTCGTGGTCCGGTAGCCACAGTCATCGTCAAGAATGGTACCCTTCGAGTAGGGGATCATGTGGTCTGTGGTATCGCCTATGGACGGGTGAGGGCTATTATCGACGATCTTGGAAAGCAGATCAAAGAGCGTCTGCCCAGTGAGCCGGGGGTCGTGGTGGGCCTAGATAAGGTGCCGCCCGCTGGTGAGATCATGATAGCGGTCAAGGATGCCGAAGAGGCCAGGATGTATGCAGAGCGCCGTGCGGAGTATGAGAGACAAAAAGAGCTGAGCAAGACGACGAAGGTAACCCTAGAAGAGCTTAGTCAGCTGGTCAAGGAGGGGCAGCTTAAAAAGCTTCCTGTCATCATCAAAGCCGATACCCAGGGAAGCCTTGAGGCTATCAAAGGAAGCCTTGAGAAACTCAAAAACGACGAAGTCAAGGTGGATATCATCCATGCTGGGGTAGGTGCTATTAGTGAGAGTGACGTGACACTGGCTGACGCTAGCGAAAATGCGGTGATTTTGGGCTTTAATGTCAGACCTACCGGAAGCGTCAAGGAGAAGGCCAAGCAGCTTGGTGTCAATATCAAGACCTACTCTATCATCTATGATCTCATCGATGAGGTCAAGGGTCTCTTAAGCGGTATGCTCAGTCCCATCATCAAAGAGGAGCCTATTGGACAGGCGGAAGTGCGTGAGACCTTCAATGTGCCCAAGATTGGTACGGTGGCTGGATGTATCGTCACCGATGGGGTGATCGAGCGAAATGCCAAGGCAAGAGTCATTCGAGACGGTGTGGTGATCTATGATAGCAAGATCAGCTCCTTGAAGCGGTTCAAAGATGATGTCAAGGAGGTGAGCAAGGGGTATGAGTGCGGACTCATGATCGAAAACTTCAACGATATCAAAGTAGGTGATGTGATCGAAGCCTACAAAGAGATCGAAGAAGCGGCGACACTCTAAGGAGGGGCTATGAAAAAAGGTCTCAAGGAAAAAAGAGCTGCCTCTCTTTTAAGAGAGCTCATTGCAGAAGCTCTTGGGACATTGGATGATGAGCGTCTCCGTGGAGTGACCGTGACAGATGTGGATGTCAAACGTGGGCTCTACGACGCTGATGTCTATATCGACAAATCGATCTATAGCGAAGAGGAACAAAAGCAGATCCTCAAAGCCCTCAAAGGAGCGGCTCCTTTGCTTCAGAGCTACTGCCTGGAAGCTAGCGGGTGGTTCAAATGCCCTAAATTTCGATTCAAATTTGATGATTCTTTGGAACAGCAACAAAGGATAGATGAACTTTTTTCAAAGATAAGGGATGAAAAATGAGTCTTGAGCAAGAGATCAAACAGATCGTAGAGTCGTGTGGAGCCAAGCTCTACGATATCGAGACGGTTACAGAGCGGGGCAAGACCATCTATCGTGTCACTATTACGGCGCCAGATGGTGTCGATCTGCAAAAGTGCGCCAATATCTCCAATCTCATCTCTCCTTTGCTCGATGTCAATCCACCAATAAGCGGTGAATACAATCTGGAGGTGAGCTCTCCTGGGGTGGAGCGGAAGCTCAAAAAGCCCAACCACTTTGAAAACTCCATCGGAGAGCGGGTACGTATTACCACGACGGATGGAGATGTGATCGAAGGTGAGATCAAAGGGGTCCAGGACAACAAGGTCGTGGTACAGACTCCCCAGCAAAAAAAGGAGATCCCACTAGATCAGATCGCAAGTGCCAAAACCTACTTTGAATGGTAGATATCGATAGCTTCTATATGCAAGCTGCCTTGAGGGTGGCTTGGCGCTACCAAGGACTTACCTATCCAAATCCGGCTGTCGGTGCTGTGGTGTTGCAAGAGGGCAGGCTCCTAAGCATAGCTGCCCACAAGGAGGCTGGAGCTCCCCATGCGGAAGTGTTGGCACTCAAAGAGGCCTACTATCGTCTCAGCGGTGATGAAAGGATCTTGCAGATCCAAGATGCCCTGGCCTTGCATGAGTACCTTTTGCATCGGGCCAAAAGCTTCTTGAAGGGGTGTGAGATCTATGTGACTTTGGAGCCTTGTGCCCATTGGGGCAAGACCCCTTCGTGTGCCTCGCTGCTCAAAGATCTGGGTATTAGACGAGTAGTCATCGCCACACGCGACCCAAATCCCTTGGCTGGCGGTGGAGCCGATCTGCTCAAGGGAGTGATGGAGGTAAAAATAGGCGTGTGTGAAAAGGAGGCCAGGGATCTTTTGGAGCCCTTTGCGCTTTGGAGCAAAAAAAGATTTGTCTTTTTCAAATATGCCCAGACCCTCAACGCAAATCTTACCCAAGGTACCATCAGCTCACTGGCCTCTAGGCGCTATGTCCATCGCTTACGATCCAAAATCGATCTCTTGGTCATTGGGGGCAATACTGTTCGGATCGATCGGCCGCTCCTAGATTGCAGGCTTGCTGGAGGGAGGGCTCCAGATGTTTTGATTGTGAGCAAAAGAGGTCTAAAAAGAGAGGCGCCTTTGTTTGAGGTGCCCAAGAGACGTGTCTTCGTGGAGGACTCTTTGGAGCGTATCAAAGAGTATCGCTATGTCATGATCGAAGGGGGAGAGGGGATGCTAAGAAGTACGCAAGATCTGGTCGATTGGTACTTGATCTTTTTGGCGCCCAAAAGTTTTGAGGCGGACAATTACAAACTCCAGGCCTCTTTTGAGTTCTTGCATCAAAGAAGGATCGATGAAGATATCTTAATATGGAGTAGGCATGGATAGACAAAAAAAGATCGTCCATATGTTTGATCAGATCGCCACAAGATACGATCTGGCCAATCGGGTTCTTAGTTTTGGGAGTGATGTTGGCTGGAGGAAGAGGGCCTGTCGTAAGGCTTTGGATCTGTATAAAAGAGCATCCATAGAGAGGATCGTGGATGTGGCCTGTGGTACGGGAGATATGCTGGCCTTTTGGCAAAAAGAGGCTATGAAGAAGGGTGTGGCGGTAAGAGAGTATCTGGGTATCGACCCTTCGGGAGGTATGCTGGAGGTCGCTCAAAAGAAGTTTCCCCACTTTGCGTATCTGCAAGCTTATGCCCAGCAGCTGCCTCTATCCGATGAGAGCGCGGAGATCGTAAGCATTACCTACGGTATTCGCAACGTCGTGGAGAGGGAGAAAGCTTTTGAGGAGTTTTTTCGAGTGCTCAAGCCTGGAGGTGTGCTGGTGATCTTGGAGTTTACCAAAAAGGAGCGTCAAGGAGTGCTGGATAGGGGTGTGGAGTTCTATATGCAAAAGGTACTCCCCTTCATAGGCGGTCTGGTCTCTGGCAACAAGGAGGCCTATGAGTATCTGCCAAACTCCATCGATCACTTCCTTACGACAAAGCAGTTGGTCGATGAGCTGGAGCAAAGTGGCTTTGTTATGAGATATCTTCGCAGTTTCTCTTTTGGTGTCTCTACGCTTTTTATCGCCCAAAAGGGAGAGGATTTGTGACGATTCTGAGTGTCAGTGAGCTCAATGAGCAGATCAGATCTTTGCTTGAGTCCCATTTTTTGAGTCTTTATGTGCGAGGAGAGGTAAGCAGACCCACCTATCATAGCAGCGGGCATCTCTATTTTACCCTCAAGGATGAGAAGAGCTCCATTCGGTGCGTCATGTTTCGTAGAGATCTGCAAAACGTTCCTTTTCGTGTGGAAGAGGGACAGCATCTCCTTCTTACGGGGCGTATAGGTCTTTATGCTCCAAGAGGAGAGTATCAGATCTATGTAAAAGAGCTTCATCCAGACGGCACCGGAAGTCTCCAGCTTGCTTTTGAACAGCTCAAGAAGAGACTCCAGGCCCAAGGCTACTTCGATCGGAGTCGTCCGCTTCCCTCTTTTGTGAGATCTCTTGCGCTTGTCACCTCCCAAAGTGGTGCGGCTCTTCAGGATATGCTCCGTATCATTCAAAGTCGATGGCCTTTGGTCAGAGTCTATGTGGTCGATACGCTCGTACAAGGAAAAGAGGCTGCAAAAGAGATCGCTCAGACTCTCAAGGTCGCAGATAGCCTGGAGGTCGATGTGGTGGTGGTAGGACGTGGGGGAGGAAGCGTGGAGGATCTGTGGGCTTTCAACGAAGAGATCGTCGCCCAGGCGATCTTTGAGATGAGCAAGCCTGTGGTCTCAGCTGTCGGTCATGAGATCGATTATGTCATCAGTGACTTCGTGGCCGATCACAGAGCTCCCACGCCAAGTGCGGCGATGGAGATGGTCTTGCCAGATCAAAGGGAGTGGCTGGTACGTATCGATGAGCTTCTTGAAAAGCTTGATCATCGCATAGAGGCGATCTTGGGTCAAAAAGGGGCGGAAGTGGAGCATCTGCTCTCTCTTGCGAAGCATCAAAGCCCTCAAAGACGACTGGCCTTTCTATCCCAGCAGGTGGAGGCTTTGGAGCGGGAGATGGGACAGCTTTTTGAGATGAGGCTTCTTTACAAAGAGCGGCAACTCCCTCAGATCCGCCAGAGTCTGGAGGCTGTAGTTCACGATCGGCTCAAACTCAAAGAGAGCGAGCTTGGGCATCTTATGGAGCGTTTTGAGATGGCGATGGAGGCCAAGCGGCTCCCCAACAAGAGTGCCCAGATCGTCAAAGAGGGCCGGGTGGTGAGCCTGGAGGAGGTAGATGTGGGTGATAGACTGGAGCTATGGGATATGGACTACAAGGTGGAGGTGAGCGTAGATGCCAAGACCAAAATATAAGCTCTTTGTCTATGGTACACTCAAAAAAGGTTTTCCCAATCACTCCTATTTGCGCGAGGCTCGCTATTTGGGCAAGGCCGTGACAAAAGATCCCTATCCTCTCATCGCTCCTAAGATCTTCTATCCTTACCTTATCGATGCAAAAGGAGAGGGATATAGGGTCTGGGGGGAGCTCTATGAGATCGACTATCCCACGCTCAAACGTATCGACAGGCTAGAGGAGTATCCAAGATACTATACAAGAAGAACCCTTGAGGTGATCGATCATGAAGGGCGAACCCATGAGGCGCTGAGCTACTTTTTGGCCCAGCAGATCCCCTATCGCCATTTTCGGTATCTAAAAAGCTTTGAGCCCAAAGAGCAAGGAGCTTAGTCTTGAGGCGGTCTCTTCGCTGATTTTTTTGAGAAACTTCTCTAGTTTGTCCTCCTTTTGCCAGACAGGTTTTTTGACCCCGCTTAGTTTGATAAGCTGTTTTTTTGCCTCATACATAGTCCCAACCTCGTCGATAAGCCCCTCCTCTTTGGCTTGACGGGCTGTGAAGATATGGGCCTGGGCCCAACGATCCTGCCGGGCTAGGTCTAGCTTCCTGGCCTTGGCTACGTCGTTGACGAACATTTCGTAGGTGTCTTTGATCACCTTTTCTAGCTCTTTGCGCTCATACTCTTTCCAGGGTCGAAAAGGGGTGCCCGCCTCCTTGTACTTGCCAGCCTTGACTACTTGAGGGTGGACACCGACTTTGTCTAGGAGGCCCTTGAGATTAGGGACTTCTAGGATGACACCGATGGAGCCTACGATACTGCCTGGATTTGCGATGATCTTGTTGCTCCAGATGGAGGCGTAGTAGCTCCCGCTTGCCAAAGTCCCGGCTGCGTAAGTGATTACGGGCTTTTTGGCTCTAAGACGCTTGATCGCTCGTGAGATCTCCAAAGAGGGGGCTACCGCTCCTCCTGGAGAGTCCACGATAAAGAGCACTCCCTTGATTGAGCTCTTTTTGGAGAGGTTTTCAAGCTTTTGGACCGTCTCTTTGGCGCTAAGGATAGTGCCTTTGAGTGAGACGGTGGCCAGATTTGGCTTTTTGAGAGCCTCTTTTGGCAAGGATGCCAGCACAAAGAGCAATAGGAGCAAAAAGATCAAAGCCTTGAAATACTTTTGCAAAAAATCGAGCGTGGCACGCACCGGCCAAAAGAGATCGCTCAAAAACTCTTTGATACCTCTTTTAGGTTCCATGGCGTTTCCCTTCTATATAGACCGCCTGGGGCTTGGAGGTATGGAGGATGAGATGGAGATAGATCTCTTCTTGGTTTTGGAGATCTTGAGGAAGAGAGACTAGCTGGAAGTCGGCTGGGGCCTGCTCTTTGATTATGCCTCCCTCAAACCCTAGAGCCTTGTATCCTTCTGTGCTACTTCGCTCAATAAGCTCCTTTGCGAAGGTGACAGCGTTTTTGTTTGGATGTAAGAATAGGGCTGCTTTGAGCTCTTCGTAGAGATTTAAGGAGTAGTTTGAGCTTAGTCCGTCGGTGGCGAGGGTATATGGAAGTGGATCGACCTTTTGTAGGTCTAAGACCCCATTGCCAAGAAGACGGTTTGAGATGGGGCAGTGGACGATCGTGGCGTCCATGGACTTGACCATCTCCCACTCCTTCTCATCTGCCCAGATCATATGGACAAAGAGGGTTCGATGCTCCATAAAAAGCTCCAAGAACTCTTTTGGATCGTTGACAGGTCTGCTTTGGCCCAGGAGATCTTTGAAAAATTTCGCAAAAGGTCCTCTTGCGCTATCTAGCCACTCTCGCTCCGCTTTGCTCTCCATGAAGTGCACAGTGACCAAAGAGTCATATTTTTTGGCGATCTGCAGAGCCTTTTTTGCCAGGACGTAGTGGACAGAATAGGGAGAGTGGATGGCCACACCGGTCTTGAAGCGGTGGTTTTCATGTTTTTTGGCTTGATGGAACCGCTCTAGGAATGAAGCATACATCACGTCGGCTGCTGCTGGATTTGATCCGATGATTTCGGGGAAAAAATGGACCTTGAGAGGGCTGTTGGCGCAAGCTTGGAGATCCTCTCCATAGCTGCTGATGGCTCCAATGGCTCCTGTACCGCTTGTAAGGATCGTATCTAAAGCTTGATCTAGGCAGCTGCGATCACACATAGGCAAGAGATTTTCCCTGTGCTCGATGACGCTGTAGAGCCATGGGATGAAGTCGCCGTAGCTGAGGGTGGCTTTGTTGGCGCTAAATTCTAGATGGAGGTGGGGATTGGCGAATGTGGGCAAGAGGAGCTGATCGGGAGCTTTGATGATGGTGGCTTGCGGATAGAGCTTGAGCAGCTCCTCAAGAGGGGCGATCTTTTGTATTTTGGTATCGAAGGCTACAGCCTTGTGGCGCAAGATCTTGGAGGGGGTGAGAATATAGGCTGGTGCGACGATGGTCACCTCAACTCCTTTTATGTAAAAAGTTGATATAATCATACCTTAAAATCAGACTATATCAAAAGGATGTGACGTGAAAGTAATGGTGATCCAAGGGCCAAATCTCAATATGTTAGGTATTCGTGAACAGCAGATCTACGGACCTATGAAGCTAGAGGATATCCACAAGCAGATGAAGGCCTTTGCCGATGCGAACGGAATGGAGATAGAGTTTTTCCAGAGCAATTTTGAGGGAGAGATCATCGATAAGATCCAGGAGTGTCTGGGAGATGCCGATGGCATCATTATCAACGCCGGAGCCTACACCCACACCTCCATCGCCATTCGAGACGCTATCGCTGCTGTGCAGCTTCCCACGATCGAAGTGCATCTTAGCAACGTCTATCGACGTGAGGAGTTTCGACAAAAGAGTATGTTAGCACCCGTATGTGCCGGGGTGATCACAGGTTTTGGACCTTTTAGCTACCATTTGGCGATGGTGGCCATGCATCAGATCTTCCAAGAGATCACCGCTATCAAAGCTCAGCAGCAGCAAAAACCTCAAAGCTAAAAGGCTTTGGGGTGAACTATATCCTCAAAGATCAAAATGCCGTGTATTATGAGTGCGGGTTTAGCTGTGACAATGAGCTGCTGCTTAGTTTGGGAAGTGAGAAGTTCTTTATCACCGATCCTAGATATACCACCGAAGCCAAGGAGAAGGTCCAAGGAGCCCAGGTCATAGAGGCCAAGGATCTCATCAAGGCTGCTAGGGAGATTCTTCGCAAGAGCCGTATCAAGAGTTTGCATTACGATCCAAAAGAGTTCAGCTGTGCCGATTTTGCCAAGCTTGAGTCCAAGCTCTCACTCTCATTCAAAAAGAGTCCCGATCTCTCATGGAAAAGACGACTCATCAAAAGTGACCATGAAATCGCCCTGATCGCAAAATCGGCAGAGCTCAACGCCCAAGCCTTTGATCGGTTCGCTACTCGCTTGAGGGAGTGTGAAGGAGTGAGCGAGAGACGACTCCACTTTGAGGCTGTGGCTATTTTGACCCGTTATGGAGAGTATGAGCTAAGCTTCGATCCGATATTCGCCATCGGTCCCAACGCCGCCAAACCACACGCCTATCCAAGTGATCAAATCCTCAAAAGAGGAGACTTGGTCCTCTTTGATGGAGGGATCAAGTATGAGCGCTACTGTAGCGATCGTACACGCACCGCTTATTACGATGAGGAGTTCTCTTTCAAAAAGGATCAGCGATTTGAAAATCCCAGGATCCAAAGAGCCTACGATCTGGTCAAAAAGGCCCAGGAAAAGGCGATCGAGGGAGCTAGAAGTGGTATGCGGGCCAAAGATTTGGATCGTATTGCTAGAGAGATTATCGATAGGAGTGAGTTTCAAGGCTGTTTTGTCCACTCCTTGGGTCATGGGGTGGGACTGGATATCCATGAGATGCCCTTTATCAACTCCAGAAACGATCAGATCTTAGAAGATGGTATGGTCTTTACCATTGAGCCTGGAATTTATGTGCCAGGTGAGTTTGGGATTCGCATCGAGGATATGGTGGTGCTAAGATCTGGCAAGGCAGAGGTGCTCTAAATTGAAAAGGGTACTAGGACCAGATCTGGTTCTTTATTATACTGCTTTTTATCCTGGTCGTTTTGGCTCGTTTCACA
>PUXX01000075.1 GCA_009659895.1 Campylobacterota bacterium | reverse complement strand
ATCGTTGTGAAAGTAGTCAGTGCGAAGACACTTCAAAAGATCGAAGGAAAAGAGTTCGCTTCTTTGGATATACTCACTCAACGCCAAGCTCCTCTTTGAGTAGTTCGTAATCGCTCAAGAGATAATCAATGGTAAAATCGCAAAGCTCGCGATAAAAAGGGGTCTGGGCCTCCTTTTGCATGGCAAGAAGATATGGCGGCGCCCATGTGAGCAGATGCTCTTTCAAAAACTTCAAAGCCACTCTATCTTCATCACGGTAGGCCAGATTTTGCATGAAGCCAAACTCGATACTGATGTGATCGGGAGCGAGAATCTGGGTGCGGTTCATATCGATCTCATAACCGTTTTCGAAGTAGAAAAACATCACGGGATTTTGCAGCCCCACTAGAACCTCGCCGCTCTCATCCACAACTAGCGTCTCAACAGGCTGGGAGTTGATCACAAAAAGAGAATTGAAATCGACATTGAGCTCATCTTCGATCACCGATGTAGGAGTCTCTAAAATATAGCGCTTCGACTCCTCTCCAATAGCCTCTAAAAGTTCAGGACTTTTTTTGAGATCCTCTATCTCCTTCTTGCCAAGCTCCTTTTCGAACATTCTGGACAAAAAGGCGTAGACGAACGCTCTGGCTCTGTTATCCACATACTTTCCTTCGATTGTTTATTGATATAGTAATCTTTTTGGGTAAATGGACACATACCCGTTTCGCCCAAGAGGGCGAAAAGATTAGAGGCAGCCTTTGAAGAAAGACTTCTTTGGAGGGGGAGGAGCCTTGAATTCGGTCGCTTTGATGGTCTTGCCGTCTTTGGCCAACTGCCCAATGATGGTCACTTCGTTTCTATTGATCGCTTTTTCGAGAAGTTCGCTCACATGCACTCCGGCGGGCTCTATGATATAGTATGTTCCTTCATCGTGCACGAAAAGGACCATGCGACCTTTCGTAGGCTCTCCTGGTACCCAGTTTCGATAGCACCCCTCTTCACCGCAGTGGTAGGACTCGAGCCTACAATCGGCGAAAAGATCGTTTTTCACACACCACTCGCTCGTCAAAAAGCCCTTTTTCTCAAATTCCCCCTTCTCGCCACCGCTAGCAAAAAGCATCGTAGCGGCCAAAAGGCTAAGAAGCGCTAATCGTCTCATTTTTCAACCTCCGCTTTGAGTGTCTGCATATAGGCCGTCAGATCGTTGATCTCTTCTGGTTTGAGATAGTTAAACGGCGGCATCGCAGATGTTCTGTTGCCATTCTCATCCACCATATACCAGCTAAAGTTTGGATGAGCATTTCTGTTGTATCCGGGCACGATCACGGCGTTTGGATCGACGATGGACTCTTTAATATAGGCCGCCGTCGCCTGTCCGCCGATATTGCTCAGATCTGGCGCCATATATTTTGGAGCCATCTCAGCCCCCTTCCATCTATGGCAGCTGGCACAGTTGGTCATAGCAAGCTCTTGTCCTTTGTTCACATCCCCTTGCACCTGCTCGGTGACTACCTTCTCAAGCTGGGCGTGATCACCACCTGGCAACTTCACCGCAATCCAGCCTGAGAGTCTTTTGAGCCCATCTCGTTGAAGCTCCTTGCCATCCCAGACCGCTACGGCTACCGCATACTCGCCTTTGGCGGGCTTGGCGTACTCGTCCTCGATGGGTCGTACAACAAGACCGCCCCACATACCGCCGTTCTTTTCGACATAGTGCATATCGGTGCGAAACTTGGCCGAATCGTCCTTGATCTCGGTCATGCTTCGAAAACCTTCGCTCACAAAGGCTCTTTGGTAAGTTTTGAGGCCTCTTTTTTCCACCTCTTTTTCGAACTTCTTTAGATCCTCACCAAAAGCGTTGACGTTATGGGGGTTGACCTGAAACTCTACGTTACCATCACCATTTGGCTCATAGATGGTCCCGTAGGCTTTTCTGATATAGATAGCCACAGGTCGTCCATCACTTCCCATCCCGATATAAGGGAGCTTTTCGGGATTACTCGCGTCACTCGCAAACTGTACGGCAAACCCGTCGGGGTATTTGTCGCTGCAATAGCAGTCAAAGACATCTTTGGTCTTATCGGGCCATCGAACGATGAGCGCCACGCTCTTCCCGTCGGTAAAGGCCGCCACATCGACGAGCTTCGCCTTCGCGTCCTTGTTGAGCTCGTTCGCTTTCTTGTCGTTCATCTGCACGGTCGTTTGAGGGTAGACCGCCACTTTCGTGAACTTGGCGTTTTTGCGAATGAGATCCGCTCCGCACTTAATCCCGTCCAAACTCTTCACTTTCACCGCTTCTACCACGGTCCCGGCCAACATAACCGACGCGGCCAAACTAAGAGCCGCCGCTACTTGTACTACTCCTCTCATGCGTGCACCTTAAAATGAGATATTGAAGATGGTTTGGTATATTTACCAGCCACGTATCGCTCATCTACAAGCGGCATAGGCTTCATTCCCTTCTTCTTCGCCACTTCTACATAGTAGTTGTGATCGAGCCGGAACATATCTTTGTGCTGATAAGCAATCAAGATATCCATAAGCTCCGACTCTCCCGTCTTCTTGCGCTTTTCTTTCTCCGCTTTGATGGTCTTGATTGCATCATGCACCGCAGGGCCGAAAAGTTTTTCGAGCTCTTCGATAGGCACCCTGCTGCTGCCCTCGATGATGCGCCCTTCGCTATCGAATTTTGGAGGCGCTTCCGTTGGAGGAATGTAGTAAACATTGGGCTGGGTGCCGTAATCGGGGCGCAATGGAATCGCCACTTTGTACTTATGGACGAGTTTATATACTTGACTCTCCTCGTCATCCAAAAAGCCTACGAATCGAATCCGTCCCACACAGCTTTGAGCGCACGCCGGCGGAAGCCCCTGCTCGATCCTTGGGAAACAGAGGATACACTTCTCGCTCTTGGAGATTTTTGGGTTGAAGTAGATCTTTTTATACGGGCACCCGGCGATGCAGTAGCGATATCCTTGGCATCGATCCAGATCCACCAATACGACTCCGTCCTCTTCCCTCTTAAAAATCGCATCTCTTGGACAAGCGCTCAAACACCCGGGGTTGGAGCAGTGGTTACAGATTCTTGGCAGATAGAAAAAGTAGTTGTCGTTTGGAAAGTTCCCCGCTCCTTGGTCCTCGTCCCAGTTGGGGCCCCATGTAGGAGATTGATCGGGGCGGCATGCGGGAGTCGGATCGTCACTGAGGAGGTTTTGCTCCGCCAGCGAGTCGTAGTTGTAGTCCCAAGGCACTCCGTAGTCCGCTTCGATGTTGGGGATGATACCGGGCTGAAGATCCCCGGCAGCGTCGAATCCCCCGCCAAGCTCCATCCATTTTTTGGGATACCCTTCCCCCGGATAGGTCTCAACGTTGTTCCAATACATATACTCACGCCCGTTTCTGTTGGTCCACTGCGTCTTACAAGCGACCGTACAGGTTTGACATCCGATACATTTGTTCAGATCCATCACCATCGCTAATTGTCTTTTAGACATACCGCTCTCCTATTAATATGTAAACTTCGTAGATTTTTCGATATTGACCGCGCCATCATAGGCATACTGGTTTCCGTCCCAAAGACCGCCAAATTTGAGATGTCCCCATCCGTCGGCAAGTTCGAGTAGGTTCAGAGCTGTTGGAACACACTCGTTGTGCCCTTTGTTGAAAAGGTACTGATACGGCTCCCATCCATGCTCCATAACCAAAGTATCGGGCGCTACGGAGGAGCTCACTTTCGCCATCGCGTAGAACTCGCCGATCTCGTTGAAGATGCGAATCGTATCGCCATCCTTGATCCCTTTCATCTCGGCAATCTTCTTGTTCACGGCCACGTACGGCACCCCTCTTTGGAGTCTTTGGAGGGTTCGGGAATTTTTCCAGTTGCTATGGATCGACCATCTAGCATGCGGTGTCATGAGCATGAACGGATTCTTCTTGTTCTGCGGCGCGATCGGCTTGAGGGCGTAGTTGGTGCCGTTGACAAGCTCGAGGTAGGTCGGATGATCGACATAGAATGTCTGTCGTCCCGTAAGTGTCTCGAAAGGCTCAAGCTTAAAAAGAACAAACTCACCGCTGTTGTATGGACGATCGGCGTAGAGCGGGCTCATCTTCGCCGCTTTTTCATTGAGCTGCAAGAATCCTCCGGCAGCATACATCTTCTCCATCGTCCAGGGCTGATACTGATCACATTTTTCAAGTGCCGCTTGGACAGCGAGCTTGTCGGTACCAAGATATGGCTCCATCGCAGCTTCGCTCTCTTCGTCGGTGTTGGTATACTCTTTGTAGAAATTGGCCAAATCTCGATAACCCGTTCGCGCATACTTCTTGCTATCGGGCACCTTCGCTTTGGCTTTGTTTTCAGGTCTATTGGCGATCTCTTCAAGCTTTTTGGCCAAGAAGGCAAAGAGACTCCACTCATCTTTGGCCTCACCCACCGGCTTCATATTGGCGATTGGCTGGGCTAGGTTGGTAAATCGGTGGTATCCTGGACTCGTTCTGATATCGTAGACTTCGTAGTGGGATTTTGCCGGAAGCAATACATCAGCAAACATCGCCGCTTCGCTCATTTTATAGTCCACATAGGCATAGAACTTGGTCTTTTTCAAAAAAGCCTTGCGATACTCGCTCCCCTTGTTTCGTCGAAACTTGGAGTCTGCGACGATGATAGCTACTTCTGGCGTCCACCAAGGCTTGTAGTAGAGCTCGTCTTCCGTTCTATCTTTACCATCTTCTCCCGCTTTCAAAGCCTCTTCGATGATCTTGATATATTCATCCTTGCTCATCTTTCCGCCGTGAGCCCGTTTGACGTCCTCGTCGCTAAAATACTCTTTAAAAGTCTTGAGCCCGTCACCGAAGACAAACTCTCCCACGAATCCAGAACCAAATCGCGGCTTATATTTTCCGCTAAAGCCGCTGAGTGTCCCAAGACCGCTGAGGCTAAACTCGTTTTCGGTGTTAAGCCCGCCGTATGGTCCAAGGCGTCCGGTAAGTCCGCAAATAGAAGAGATGTTCCAGATGTTGAGGATTCCGTTGAAGTATTTGTTCAAGCTAAATCCGGTCGTGATTTCGACCACTTTTGGCAGTGCGATCTCTTTTGCAAGAAGGGTGACGGTGTCTGGATGAACGCCGGTGATATCTTTTGTCTTTTCGGGGCTAAACTGAGCGACGTTTTGTTTGAGAATCTCAAAAACGGTCGTGACTTTAACCTTCTTGCCATCTTTCAAAGTCACTTCCCACTCGCCCTCGAGCTCTGGATCTATGCCAAGCTCCTTGATATCGAGGGTTTTGTGATCGCTTCCGTGGCTGCCCGGCATCAAGGCGATTTTGCCGGTTTTCTTGTTCATCGTATAGAACTGCGCTTCATAATGCTCATGCTCTTCCTCGTTGTGAGGATCTTCGATGTCGATGCGTCGAAGGAGCTTCTTGTTGTCAAGGCGCACCAAGAACGGAAGATCGGTGTAGATCTTCATAAAGCCCGGTTTGTACCATTTGTTTTTGATGATCTCGTGCATGACGCTCATCGCCAAGAACTGATCGGTTCCGGGCTTAATTGGTATCCAAAGGTCCGCGGATTTTGCAGAAGCGTTGAATTCTGGCGTGATGACGATGATTTTGGCGCCGTTATACTTTCCTTCCCAGACGAAGTGAGCATCGGGGATTCGTGAAACGCTCGGGTTCGCTCCCCAGAAGATAGCAGAATCGACCTGATACATGAAATCATAGGTACACCCTACGTTTCCTTCTCCATAGGCTACCGCCGCACCGCTGAACATATCCCCAAGATAGGATGCCGGATAGATTCGATAGGCTCCAAGCTGGGTCGAAAATCTTAGAGGCGCTCCTCGTCGCCCTTCGGTCAAAAGTCCCGTTCCTGCATGGACCATGAGTCTATCGGGACCTTTTTTGGGATCGGTCATCACATCCCAAATCTTTTGCGCGACGATTTCCGCCGCCTCATCCCAGCTAATACGCTTCCACTTTCCCTCACCTCTTTTTCCTACACGCTTCATAGGATAGAGGATCCTATCTTTTTCATACATCACTTGCGAGTGCTGGATCCCTTTGTTACACCCTCGGGGGTTGAAATCGGGGATTTTCGGGTTGATTCTTGGATATCTCGCTGACTGGTTCTCTCTGGTGACTACTCCGTTGTGCGACCAGATCTCCCATGCGCAGTTTCCTTGGCAGTTGACGCAGTGATACGCGTAGCCGTGCTCCTCTTTTTTACCATAGGTAAAGCCAAACTCATTGCGATACATCTGCTCGGTATAGGTCGTATTGGGGTAGTTATGTTTACCGTTTTCGACCTTGATCACATTGGTCTTTGCAAAAAGGCTTCCGCTACTTGCCACCAACGCCGCAGTCGCACCTGAGACTTTAAGAAAATCTCTTCTTTGTCTATTTACTGCTCTCTTCATTCGCCCAACTCCTTATCGTCTAATAGGTAGATTCATATCGTTGCCCCACTCATCCCAGCTTCCGGTATAGACTTTGACGTTGGGATATCCAAGAAGCTTGAGTGCCGTAGTGATCTCCGTACTTCGCCCAGCACCGACATGGCAGTAGGCATAGATTGTCTTATCTTTCGTCACACCATACTTATCGAACACCTTCTGCATCTCATCAAGACTTCTGAAGCTCTTTTTATTCTCAAAGTCGGTAAAGTTCTTCCATTCGATAAATTTTGCCGTGGGCACATGTCCGCCTCTGGCCACATTGTCCATCTTTCGCTCACCGATGATTTCGATCATACCCCTAGTATCGATCACGACATATTGAGATTTATCGCCCTTTTTGAGTCTATCTTTGACGGCGTTGTAGACCTCATCTTTTCCGGCAATCATATCGTAGCGAATCTTGTTGGGATCGATTTTGTAGTGCTTCTCTTCGATTTTCGCTTCGCTCTCAGGAGGCAAGATTGCATGGAGATGATGCCCAAGATCGACCTTTTTGATTCCTCTTTGAACGATGAGTTTAGGTTCTAGCTCTTTCATCTTGGCTTTGAGCTCTTTATACTTTTTCTTGAGCGCCTTATACTCATCCATATTTCCCGCTTTTTTCGCCTTTTTGTAGGCCTTCTTTATTTTTCTGGCCTCTTGCTTGATCTTGGCGTACTCTTGCCAGTAAGGATCAACCGCCTTCATCGCCTCGACTCCTCCGTTGAGCACCAACACCTTATCGTGTCCAAAGCTTTTGAAGTAGGTATAGACACCTGTGGCGTTGGGTCCTCGGAAGTTGTCGTAAGCAATCACGAGCGTATCATTATCGATCCCGTGAGCGCCGATGTAGTGCTCCGCCATATCGGGGCACATGAAAAGAGGCGCACACTCGAGTCTCCCCATGATATCGGCATGGTGAAGGTGGTGCGCATACATTCCTACTGAACCTCTGATGTGTCCGTTCTCAAAAGCGGTATCGCTATCACCACTGACAAACATCACACCCGGCTTGCCAACTAATTTGATAGCCTCTTTCGCTTCGATGAGGATCCTATCCTTCGCAAAAGAAGCTCCAGCCACCAAAGCCAGCACCAAGAGGGCCCGTAACAACCTCTTCATTATCGCTCCTTATAATTTGGTTCATATGCGCTTATAGCCCTATTTTCGGGGCTTCTCGCACTCATCCACATTTTAGTTTCAGTATGCTTAATCGATACTGAATCGATTTGCAAGGGGGAAATACTAACATTTTTTCAACATAATAAAGGTTACGTTCCTAACAATCTTTTGCCAATAATCAAAAATTTTTATTTATGCAGCAAAAAAAACTGATAAGAAAAATTGTGTTACCATTTATCACAAAAAAAGGAGCTTGAATGGATCGAAAGGAAGCCTTGGAACTCCTTGAAGACAAAAGTCTAGATTTAGCCAAGGTCAAAGAGATCTTTACAACCTTCAAAAACGATATGGAGATTGTGGGGATGGTGGCGATGAATCTGAGTCTGCGCACCAGCGTCTACGATCGCGACAAGGGCAAGCACCCGATCATGACAGAGCTTTTGGTAGAGCTTAGCGAAGTACCCGATATGGGAAGCCGCTGGGCGGTGGCCAAAAATCCCCACACCCCAACCGAAATCTTGGAAAAACTGGCCAAGGACGAGGTCAATCTCGTGCGAGCCCTCGTCGCTACCAACCCCAACACTCCTACCGAGTGTCTCTACGCCTTTTTTGACGATGAAAAGATTGTGCGTGATGGTATTAGCGGCAATCCAAACGCTCCTACCGAGCTTTTGGCAAAACTGGCCGAAGATAGCGACAAACTCGTACGCTTAAGAGTCGCCGAAAATCCCGCCACGCCAAAAGAGACACTCGAAAAGCTCCAAAACGACACTGATAAAGACGTAGCCAAAGCAGCCCAAATCCGCCTCAAGGAGATAGGATGAACCTCTTTGAAAAGCAGCTCTTGGCTCTGCACTACAACGGCAGCTACATCACCAACTTCGATCTAAAACGCATCGCCCAAAATATCGGGATCGAACTTGATCTAGCCGACAGAGAGAAGATGCTCAAAGCCCTTTTGAAAAAGGTGCAAGAGGAGAATAAAACCCCTCAGCTCATCCAAGCCTTCACGAAGCTCCTCAATGAACGCATCCAGGAGTATAATGAGCTTAGCCAGCTCCACCCAAATGCCAAAGAGATCATCGGCTCCTATATTCAAAAAACTAAAGCCACCATCATGCTCTTGCAACAACGCCTAAGGATGAACCCCTATGAATAAAGATATCCTCCAAAAACTCCAAGCGATCCCCTACCCGGGACTTGAGAAAAATATCGTCGAGCTCAAGACTATCGACAATATCGAGCAAAAGGGCGACCGCCTCATCATCACCCTCAACATCGCCAACCAAGAGGCCTTCCCCGTTATCGAAGGAGCCATCAAGGACCTACTCAAAGAGTATGATGTGGAGGTCAAACTAAAAGCCCAAAAGAAGTCGATCCACTACGGCTCCACCGCTCGTCCCAACAACCGAGCTCCCTACGCCAAAAACATCATCGCCGTCACCAGCGGTAAGGGAGGCGTGGGCAAAAGCACGGTTAGCACCAATCTCGCTATCGCTCTGGCTCAAAAGGGCTACAAGGTCGGGCTCCTCGATGCCGACGTCTACGGACCCGATATCCCAAGAATGGTGGGCGTCGAGCACGAGAGACTTCGCTGGGGCAACAACGATAAGATTATCCCGAGCGAAAACTTCGGTATCAAAGTGATGAGCGTGGGGCTGACCACCCCAAGCCCCGATACTCCTTTGGTGTGGCGAAGCAGCGTGGCGGTGAGTGCTTTGATTCAGTTTTTGGAGGATGTCGATTGGGGAGAGCTCGACTTTCTCGTCATCGATATGCCTCCGGGCACCGGCGATATTCAGCTCACTATGGCCCAAGAGCTTCCCATCACCGCCGGAGTGCTGGTGACCACGCCCCAAATGGTCGCTTCGGATGACGTAAGCCGCGCTATCATGATGTTCAAAGATATTGGTGTTCATATCGGAGGGCTCATCGAGAATATGAGCTACTTCATCGCCCCAGATACTGGCAAACGCTACGACATCTT
>PUXX01000008.1 GCA_009659895.1 Campylobacterota bacterium | reverse complement strand
GTCTTCTTCGAGCCACGGGACTCAAAGACGAGGATTTTGACAAACCCTTCATCGGAGTGGCCAACTCTTTTATCGAAATCATCCCCGGACATTTCTTTTTAAATAGATACGCCGAGATCATCAAAGACGAGATTCGCAAAAACGGCTGCGTGCCTTTTGAGTTCAATACCATTGGCGTCGATGACGGGATCGCCATGGGGCATGACGGGATGCTCTACTCCCTGCCCAGCCGCGAGATTATCGCAAACTCCATCGAAACCGTCATGAACGCCCACAAACTCGACGCCCTTATCTGTATCCCAAACTGCGACAAGATTACGCCCGGTATGATCATGGGAGCTCTTCGGGTCAACGTCCCTACGGTGTTTGTCAGCGGAGGGCCTATGAAAGCCGGACACCTCAAAGACGGCACCCCCGTCGATCTTGCAACCGCTTTCGAAGCGGTGGGCAAAGTGGCCCAAGGGGAGATGAGCGAGGAGCAGCTTTATGAGATCGAGTGCGAGGCGTGCCCAAGCGGGGGGAGCTGCTCGGGAATGTTTACCGCAAACTCCATGAATACCTTGATGGAGGCGATGGGAATAGCTTTGAAGGGCAACGGCACCATTTTGGCTCTCACCCCTGAGCGTGAAGAGCTCCTGCGCCAAGCCGCACGGCGCATCTGTGAGATCGCCAAGGACGAAAAGCTGACCGAGGAGTATAAAATCCGCAATATCCTCAATGAAAAGGCGATCCACAACGCCTTCGTCGTCGATATGGCTATGGGAGGGAGCACCAACACCGTGCTTCATATGATGGCGATCGCCAAAGAGGCGGGAGTCGATTTCGATCTTGCGCGCCTCAACGAGATTAGCAAGCATGTCGCCCATATCGCCAAGATTAGCCCAAGCCTTCAAACCGTCCATATGGAGGATATCCACCGAGCCGGCGGCGTAAGCGCGGTGATGAAGGAGGCGAGCAAGCGAAGCGACACCGTGCTCTACCTCGACAATCCCGTCATCGAAGGGGGCACCGTAGCCGATCGGATCAAAGACGCCAAAATCATCGACACCTCCATCATCCACCCCATCGACAACCCTTATAGCGAAGTGGGAGGCTTGGCGATCCTTTTTGGCAACTTGGCCGAAGAGGGAGCGGTGGTCAAGACCGCCGGGATCGATGAGAATATGCGAGAATTTACCGGAAAAGCTATCTGCTTCGATAGCCAGCAAGAGGCGATTGAGGGCATATTGGCTGGAAAAGTCAAGCCCGGGCATGTAGTCGTAATCCGCTACGAAGGGCCAAAAGGAGGGCCCGGAATGCAAGAGATGCTGGCCCCCACCAGCCTCATCGCCGGGATGAATCTAGGCGATAAAGTGGCTCTCATCACCGACGGGCGCTTTAGCGGTGCTACCAGAGGAGCCAGTATCGGGCATATCAGCCCAGAAGCCGCCGAAGGGGGCTTGATAGGACTCCTCCAAGACGGGGATGAGATCTACATCAACGTCGATACCTACACCTTGGAGGCTCGCTTGAGCGACGAGGAGATTGAAAGACGGCGCAAAAACTTCAAACCCAAAGTCAAAGATATCAAAGGGCGCTGGCTTCGCCAATACCGAGCCCTCGTCACCAACGCCGCCAACGGAGCGATCCTAAAGGATGAATGCTAATCCGGGATTTAAAATCTCGATTCGCTCATCCTTGCTTGCTAGCGCCTCGATCCGCCTCAAAGGCTCGTCCACCGGTTCATCCGAGAGGATGAAGGTGCCGTAGTGGTAAGGGATAAAGCTCGAAGCCCCTAAATCCTCGAAGGCCCTCAAAGCCTCCTCGGGGCTTAGGTGGTTCTCTTTCATGATATATCTTGGTTCATACGCGCCGATGGGCAAGAGGGCTATGTCGATATCGTAGCATGTGCCTATCTGTTTGAAGTGAGTATAATAAGCGCTATCTCCGGCAAAGTAGATAGTATCGATCAAAAAGCTACACCAAAAGGCGCTGTTTTTATCAAAAAGCCCCCTTTGGTGCCAATGCTTCGCCGGTAGCGCGGTGATGGTAATATCGCCCACTTTCCTCTCCTGCCACCACGCAAGCTCGATGATCTCTTTGTTTTTTATATATCGACTCAAGCCCTCAGGAGCGATGATGGGAGCGTCGTACAAAGTAAGAGTAGGGATATCAAGATGATCGAAATGGCCGTGAGAGATGAGGATGGCATCCACCCCCTTGGGCTTCCAAGGAAGGGGAACGAGCCGCTTGTGAAAGGGGATATCGCCAAAGACGGGATCGATGAGGAACTCTTTGCCTCCTAGGCGCAGATAGAATGTGGCGTGCCCCAGCCATATGAGGCAATCCTCCTCTATCGCCTCTTTATAATAGACCGCCAGATCGCTCCTATGCTCCACCCTTTTGCCAAGCCGTCCGATCTTCCATCGCACAATATCGAGCCAACGCACGTTCGAACAAATCATAAGGATATTGTATAATAAACCATAAAAAGGGAGCGTATGAAAGCACTCGTCACCTACCGCAGCGCCAACGCCTCGAAGGTCACGACGCTGGATGATTTCAAGCTCTACCCTTCGATCCTGCGCAAAAAGATCAAAAAGCACAAACTTTACGCCGGAGATTTCGTCGAAGGCGAGGTCGTAAGCGATCAGTTCGTCATCGAAAAAATTGAGCCTCGAAAAAACCTCCTTACCCGCCCTCCCGTCGCCAACGTGGACAACGTCCTCATCGTCGTCGCTATCAAAAGCCCCGACTTCGACAACTACTTGCTGGACAATTTCTTGGCCGTCTACGAATATAAAGGGCTCGAGCCCGTTATCGTCTTCAATAAGATCGACCTTTTAAAGGATCGATCGGAACTTGAAAAATGGATGAAGATATACAAAGAGGCAGGCTACGAAGTAAATGCCGTGAGCGCTTTGGAAGAGGAGGGGATCGAGACCATCAAAAACTACATCAAGGGCCAAATCTCTATCCTAGCAGGTCCCAGCGGCGTGGGAAAGAGTTCTATCCTCTCTCGGCTTTTAGGAGTCGAGATAAAAGTTGGCGAAGTGAGCGAAAAGCTCAAACGTGGCCGCCATACCACCACATCGGTCACCCTCTATCGCTTCGACGGAGACTCCTTCATCGCCGACACCCCCGGATTTAGCAAGGTCGATGCGACCTACTTCATGGACAAAAGAGATGTGCGACTCTATTTTCGCGAATTTAACCGCTACCGGTGCAAATACCCCGACTGCACCCACACCAACGAGCCCGGATGCGAAGTCAAAGAGGCGGTCAAAAGGGGCGAGATAGCCTGTGAGCGATTCAAAAGCTATCTTAAAATCATGGGATATTACTGGGAGGAGCTACCCTGCTGACCACTCCTTCGCCACCAAGAGCCTGCCGTCTTGCCAGATTTCACCTCGAAACTTATCACCCCTCTCGATCGGCCCCACACCCTTTGGCGTGCCGCTCATGAGGATATCTCCATCTTGAAGCCCAAAAACCTCATCAGCCTCTTGGAGGAGAGTATCGGGCTTGTAGATCATCAGTGAAGTATCACCCTTTTGGACGAGAGCGCCGTTTTTGTAGACTCTAAGCTCTAACCCTTGCCAATTCTCAATAGGCACGAAGTCGCTTAGCACCGCACTGCCTCGAAACGCCTTCGCCCTCTCCCACGGCAATCCCTTGGCTTTGAGGCGGCTTTGGACCTCTCGCAAGGTAAGATCGAGGCCAAAGCCCACTTTGGATATTTTTTTGTTTTCGATTAAAAAACATATCTCCCCTTCGTAGTGGAGCCCGTCGCGATAGAGGAGACGATCGCTCACGGCACTTTGTGGCTTGATGAAAAAGAGGGGCTCATCGGGCATCTCGTTTCCAAGCTCCTCGATATGCTCGACGTAGTTGCGCCCGATACAGACGATTTTCATCTTGATTCCTTATAGCGTGAGAGGAGCATCGCCCAGTGCCTCGTCTTTGGCGAGCTTTGAAGGGCAAGTTTGAGCGTCATGGTAAGAGGCACGGCGAAGAAGGTCCCCACCACGCCAAAAATCCAGCCCCAAAAGACCAGTGAGAAGAAGACCACCGCCGCCGAAATGTCGAGCCCGTCTCCCATGATTTTTGGCTCAAGAACGTTGGAGATGGAGATATTGATGGCAAGATACCACAGCGCCACCCACAAAGCGGTCTCGATGCCGTAGGTCACCAGCGCCAAAGCGATCCCCGGAATTGCGGCGATGATGGAGCCGATGACCGGGATGTAGTTGAGCACGAATGCCAAAAAACCGAACAAAAAGGCATAAGGCACGCCGTAGGCGTAGAGCATGAGTCCCACGAAGAGTCCGGTGAGGAAGCTTGTAAAGGTCTTGATGAGGAAATATTTTTGCACGCTGGCGAAAAAGGCCTCGAAGTAGTGAGGATTTTTGCTAAAGGCGGCGATTTTTTTGCCAAAGTCTTTGGACTCAAAAAGCAAGAAGCTCACCCCTATCACCACGATCAAAAAGCCCTTGAGCACCGAGCCGAAATTGGCTATGAACTTTTTCAAGATTCCAAGCACGTCGATCTCATTGAGAACCGAGGGATCGAGATTGTAGCGGTTGAGGTAGGCTTGCAGATGGATGAGGAGCTCTTTGAATTTCGTTTGATACAGAGGCAGGTTGGCGCTAAACTCCTTGCTCGAACTCTCCACGATCACAATCACCGCTCCCACGATGGCGATGAAGCCAAAGAGCGTCAAAAAGTAGGCCAAAATCGCCGGAAGCCCCCTTTGATCGAAGAAGCGAAAAATAGGAGCCAATAAAATGGTAAAAAAAAGCGATAGAATGAGATAGATAAGAATAGGCGCTAAAAATTTGAGCGCTATGATGCTCACAAGAACGGCGGCGAAGGCGTAGAGGCTCATGCTCTCCTCCCAAAGGCCAGCACGCTCCCGTATCTCCAAAGCCAAGCTAGGATGAGGAGCATCCAAAGGGTCGCGCTAATGTCGAAAGCGGGAGTGATATGGCCAAAAGAGGCGGCGAGGCTAAAGAGTATGCGCCCAAGCACCACCACTTGCGTAAAATAGAAAATCACCACGCCGGCTCGATCGACTCGAAGCAGATTGCCGCTATGTCCCAGCGTCACTCTGGTCCCAAAACCTATGAGAATGGTGAGCAAAAAGCCAAGGGCTACGAGGTGCAGAGGCAATTTGAAGCTATACCACCCAAAGAAGCTCTCGAAAAACTCCACGACACTTCCCACAAACAGCCCCAGCGCCAGCCAAAAAAGGGCGATATGCAAGATCCAAAGAAGGGGCTCTTTGTTGGGGAAAGGAAGCTTGATCTGCCTAAGCTCGTAAGCAATAAGCAGCGAGGCGATGAGATCGACCAAAAAGAGAGCTTTTGGATAGAGACCGCTTAAGAAGGAGTGAAGCACGAAAAGAACGAAAATCTGTAGATGAAGCTTATCGTTTCTTTTCCACTCCATGACGTGGGAGAAGAAAGGCACCATCCTCAAAGCCACCACAAATCCCAAAAAGATAGCGTAGAGATAGACGCCAAAACTCACAGCCGTATCGTAAAAGACGCTCGTTTTGCAGCTACAAGGAATCAAGGAGAGCAAAAACAAAAGATTGCTCATGGCACCGATGCCAAGAGCGACGATGATCCAGTATTGATCCCTTTTGGGAAGCGTGCAGCGCTGGTATATATGATAGAAGATCTTGAGCGTCATCGCAAAGCTCGCCGCCATAAAAAAAGAAGCGGCGTAGAGCGCTGGAGCAAACCAAACTCCTACCAAAAAGCTCAACGTCGCCAAAAAATTGAGGCTAAAGACTATCAAATAACGCCTAGGCTCTATAGGCTCGGTGCCGGAAAATCTGGGAAAGGTGGTGTACAAAAAGCCGAAAAAGAAGTTGGTAAAAACCAAAAAGATCATCGAGTAGCTGTGCAAAAAGAGGGCATTGGTCCCTATGATCCCCTTGTAAGAGAGCAAAAAGAGCAGCATGAAGACAAAAGCGTTGATCATGCCTAACAAAAAGAAAGGCTGATGGGGCTGGGAAAAGAAGTAGTCCCTCTTCGATAGTCGTTGCGCCGAAAACTCCATGTTCCCCTCCGTTATTTTTGCAAAGTATAACAGCAACGCCAAAATTTATCTATGAGCTGCGTCAAATTTCGATCCCAAAGTAGCGATTGACGAAATAGCCGATGGCAAAACTTATAGCCGAGACTCCGAAAGTGATGACGAACATCTCCTTGACTCTGGCCGCGAAATTCTCGTCTCTGGCCACGGCGATATAGTAGTTGTAGAGCACGATGGCCGTCGCCGCCCCCAAAAACATCGGTATCAAAGCGATTTTGGCGTTGTCGAAGAGAAAGAAGGGAGCTACGACGATGATGGTGGTCAAGATATAGGATATGCCAGTATAGAGGGCATACTTCGTGGGCACCAGCCCTTCGTTCTCTCTGGCCTCCAGATAGGCGCTGGCCGCCATGGAGAGCGATGCGGCGATACCCATGATGACTCCGGTGATCCCCACATACTTGGCGTTGGCGAAAGCCAGAGCCAACCCCGTCAATGTCCCCGTGAGCTCCACCAAGGCGTCGTTCATCCCAAGCACCACCGCACCGGCGTATTTGAGCTTCTCGTCTTTGAGCAGGCCCAGCAGCTCCTTTTCGTGCCTCGCCTCGTCTTCGTAGATCTTCTTGGCTTCGGGATACTCCTTGGCTATCTCCATATAGAAAGACTGGGCATTCTCCTCTCCCCGCTCCATCAGTTTCAGAGCGAAACTAAGCCCAAAAATTTTGGCCATCCAGACATAGTAGCGCACTCTCCAGCCTCTTGGCTTGAGCTCCTTTTGGGTGATACGCTTCCAAAAGTTGTAGTGTCGCAGCTCGTCGTGGGCGATGCGGCGCAGGATTTCTCGGTTTTGTTCGTCGAGCTTGGCGAGCTCGGTATAGATATGAAATTCGTCCAGTTCGTTTTGCTGCTGTTTGAGAATCTTTTGCATATCCATCACAACTCCTTGAGTAAAGTTTTGAGATCCTCTATCGCCTCCACCGCCCCTTTTTGAATATAGTAGGTAAAGTATTCATCCAGATACTCCTCGAACTCACCGAACATCGTGCGGCGCTTACGACGCACCGGATCGATGAGGATGGAGACAGGATAGTGCAAAGCGATATCGGCGATATCTATGACGGCCCCGCTGGTGCCCACCGCAATGAAAACATCGGCTTTCGTGGTATAGAGATGGCGATAGGCCGGAGCCGTTTCGCCAAAGAGTATAACGTTTGGTCGCACACTCTTTCCGCCACAAAAGTGGCAAACCCTCGGCTGCGCTTCGTAGCCGATATCCCAAATCTTGCGACACTCGTCGCAGCGCACTTGGGTAAGGAGGCCGTGCAGATGGATAGGATGATCTCCTGCTCTTTCGCACAGATCGTCCACGTTTTGGGTCAGATGGACGCAGTTTGACAGCTCGGCGAAAAAGCGGTGAGCCTCGTTTGGAGCAAAGTCTTTAAGCTCCTTTCTTCTTGCGTCAAAAAAGGCGATCACCTCCTCGGGGCGTTCCAACCACGCCTCGTGAGTGGCGTAGCGCTCTATCGAAAACCGATCCCACACTCCGCCACTCTCACGATAGGTCGGCAAACCGCTGGGAGCGCTCAGCCCCGCTCCGCTGAGTAGATAAATCCTCATGCTATAATACCTCTATGGATAATCTGACAAAATATCTGGCACTTTTGCTAATCGGCATCGCCATAGCGCTCGGCATCCTCAAACTCCAAAAAAGAACGATCGTTCACCCAACAGACGCCAACACCACGCTGCGCACGCCCTATCAGGCTCTCATCGTCCCGTTGCCCGCTCCCGAGGACGCAAAAGGCGATCCCTTGGGTCTCAGGCCAAACGCCGCCCTTCAAATCGCCGTGCCTAAAGATGTCGAGCCAAAAATCCTCTATTTCAATGATAAAAAACTGCCCCTCAAGCTCGTCGGCCAAGAGAACAACCGATCCCTCTACCAAACGCCGCCGCTCCATATCGACAAAAAGGGGCGTGCGGCGGTGGAGGTGGAGATACGAGTCTCCCACGGCCTCTTTTTGCCTAAAGAGGCGGTCATCAAAGAGGGCGGCGGCTTCTTCGTCATCGACAAAGCCAAGGGCAAACGGCCCGTCACCATCGTCAAACGAAGCCCCAAGGGCTACATCGTCACCGGCATCGAGAAAAACGCCTCACTTCTTCTGCCCTAATCCAAGCTCATCTTTGATTTTGGGCAAGAGTTTTCGCCTTATCTGCTCGAAAGTCTTTTCAAAGGCCTCATACTCCTTGCCGTCGGGATCGTCGAAAGGGATATGAAGAGCCTTGGCTCCGGGTAGCGTCGGACACGCCTCTTTGGCGTCGTCGCATACGCTCACCACCAGATCGAACCGGCCCGAAACCTCCTCGATCCCTTTAGAGCGATACCCCTCTTGCCAGATCCCTTTGGTTTGCAAAAGCTTCTTGGCATAAGGATGGACCGAGCCTTTAGGGCGACTCCCCGCACTTTGGGCCAAGACCCCCTTCAGCTCGGCGTTGATAAGAGCCTCGGCGATGATGGATCGACAGCTATTGCCGGTGCATAGGACCAGCACCCTTTTCATAAAAACCCGAGCTCCGCCAAGATAGGCTCTATTTTGGCGCTGATCTCAAGAAGCTTCTCCTTAACCATTGTCCAAAAGTATTGATCGGCTTGATCTTCGATATACCACTCCTCGATGAGCTTCATCGCTTGGGACTTCTCCTCTTCGCTCAGATCCGGGTTGTTTTGGATCGCCTCTTTGATCTTTTCCAGTTTCTCGTGATGTTTGTGATGGGGCATCGTGACTCCTTTTTTTCTTTATTCTACTACAAAGTGGAAGAAAATGTAATTAAGACAAATTTTATCTTATTTAAGTTATATTATGAAAAATTATGAAGGAGTCAGCCATGACAATGGAAGAGAAAGTGAACAAAATCAAAGAGGATTTCGAGCTGCTTGGAGATCCCAACGCCATCGTGGAGTATATCATCGAGCTTGGGGAGCAAAACGAGATGAAAATCCCCGATGAGCTCAAAAACGATCAGACCAAAATCCACGGATGCGCCAGCGACGCGTGGATGATCGAAGAGTGCAAAGACGGCAAAGTCCACTTCACGGTCGAAGGGACTTCCTCGATGGCTAAGGGCATGATCCCACTGATGCTGAGCATTTTCAACGATCGCACACCCGACGAGATCCTATCCTTCGATCCCAAAAAGCTCTATGAGCTCGGATTCGACAAGATACTCAGCCCTACTAGACTCCAAGGAATGGAAGCTTTTTTGAACCGCATCTACAGCTTCGCAAAAAGATGCAAAGAACAGAATAACTAAACTTGTGGTATAATTTTTTATATAGACTTTAATACAAGGAGTTAGTTATGTGGGCTATGCGTCTCGTTGCCGCCATAGGACTATCGCTCTCCACTCTCTTCGCCATGAGCGCACCTGGCGAATATGTAGAGGCTTTGAAACTCTATCTCAACAACAAGAGCTTCTCTATCAATGGGAAGTTCTATATGTACGATTTCAATCACGACGGCAAGATCGCCAGAAACGACTGGCTCTATATCGATACTGCCTCTG
>PUXX01000093.1 GCA_009659895.1 Campylobacterota bacterium | reverse complement strand
TTTGGCGGTGCGCTACGACATCCCCTTTTTAGGAGAGATTCCTTTGGAGATCGACATTCGAGCCCTTAGCGACGAAGGCCGCCCGCCGGTGGCTATGGGCGAAGAGCGGCACAAAAAGTACTACCGAACCATCGTGGACAACCTCTTTGCCTCCACCCCCTTTAGGCTCTAAGGAAGAGCGTTTTTAATCACCTCGATCATATCCTTTTGGGCCTTGTGGAGCTCGGCGAGGGCCTTTTTATCTTTGAGACCCAACGTGGCTATCCAGTTGAAGATATTGGGAAAGACGATATTGGTGCGGTTCGTCCCCTTTTTGTGGTAGATCGCCATCGTGCAAGGAGCGAAGACTCCGGCTTCTGGGCGAATTTTGGAGACAGTGTAGATGACTTTGAGCTTACAGAGCGAATAGGCATCATAAAAGATAAAATCCTTGATCCCGGCCTCTTTCATATCGTAGTTGAAGTCGTTGAAATTGGCCATCACGAAGCCTATGGGCTTAAGCCCATCTTCAATCATCATCTCCACCTCGTCCTTGACCTCCAACGCCTCGTCATCCTCGACCTCGTAGCTAAATTTTGTCAAAAGCTTCTCTTTGACAGGCTGGGGCTTGTAGGAGAGCTTCTCTCGTTTAGGATCGATGAGGGCTTTTTTGAGCGTGGCGACATTTTTGGCCTCAAGCTCATTCAAAAGCTTCTCGTCAAACTCAAACCCCAAAATCTTCGCCTTCGCCTTGGCGCTTAAAACCCCGGCATAGAGCTTTTTGTCCCCCTTTTTTTTATAGATCACGATGCTAAAAGGGGCGAACACTCCCGCATCTGCGTTCTTTTTCACCAGCGCCATAGCGATTTTTGGCTCATAGAGCGTCAAAAGGTTATAGACCTCAAAATCACTTTGCTTGAACTGCTTGAGATAGGGCCCGTTCATATCCCTATTTTGCTGAATCGAATACCCGGCCTTAGCGAAGGTCTCTTCGATCTGAACCGGCGTCACCTTCTTAGTCGTTGAAAACAAAATAATCTCATCATTGGCAAAAAGCCCCACGATAAGGGCGACAAGCGCTATGATCTTTTTCATCCTAACTCCTTATGGTCGAATATAGATCCATCCCTTTAAATCCCGCTCCACCAGCTCCACGATCCCGGCTGTGACAATCTCCACACCTTCGATGAGGTCCTCTTTTTTGATCCCTTTGGTGCGCATCGTATTGCCACAAGCGATAAACTCCACGTCATAAGTCATGAGGCTTCGCACCCGTGCGGCGATCTGCTTCTCTTTTTTCAAAAGCGTACGTATCCCTTTGGAGTAGCAGATAATCGCCATCATCACCTTCTCAGGCCCATAGAATTTGAGCACATTATTGGCGGAGCTCAGCACATGGTTGATAGCCTCATCATCCCCGCTGGTGATTGGAAATACGATCTTGCGGGGATTATCGATACTGGGCTTGGGCTCGGCGAACTCCGTCTCCGCTCTTATAAGTGCCAAAAGAAACACCACGATCATCAAGACTCTCATCGCTTCACCTCATCCAATATCTGGATAAAATCCTCCTCGCCCCACGCTCCGGGCACCTTTTTGAGCACCCGCTTCTTTTCATCAACAAAGATAAACGTCGGCGTCATCGACCACTCAAGCCCCAAAGGCAGCGCCTCCTTACTCACGTCCACTTTGTAGAGCAAAAAGTCTTGCAGTCTCTTTTTGACCTTTGGGCTTTGCAGCACCTGATCCATCCTTTTACAATAGTGGCAGTAGGGAGCCGTCGCTTCGATGATAATGATTTTGTGCCCCTTTTTGGCCTTTTGAAGCAGATCGTCGAAAGTGCCTTTAGATTTTGGTTTTTGATAAAAATCGTAAATCCACTCCCCCACTGCTTCGAGCTCCTCGTCGCTCAACTTCATCGGCGGCATGGTCTTGAAGGCTCTTTGTACCTCCTCCATACAGACCGATTTGGAAGGGTCGGGACGGCGGACATAATCTTTGATAAACTCCACCACCTCCATCCTATGAATCTCCTCATCCCCTTTTGGATCGCCGATACGGCCCTTGAGGCGGTAGGAGAGCTGGTTGATCGTAGGGGCTTTGAGCTTGAGGATCGTGTTGTTGTGCTCAAAATTTCTTTTGAGCTTCTCAAAAGGGATGAACTTTTGGTGGCAGGAGGCGCAGTGGCGCTTGTAGACTTCATACCCGTCCACCGCCCAAAGGGCGACAGCCGCCAAAAGAAGAGTCGCGCCTCTCATGAAAGCTCCTTAAAAGAGATAGTTGACCTCAAACCGATACTCGTTGTAGGAGGGATCGGGCTTGAGGTTGCCGTTGATGTCGTAGGTGCTATCATCCCCATCAACAAGCCCCATACGAAATTTTAGATAGAGCCCCGGAACGCTTTTGACCTTCTCGATAAGATCGAGATGAACGATGTTGCTATCAGCTTGGACGCCGGGCTTCTTGTCATCAAAATCTTGCATAGCGTAGCGCAAGGAGGCTTTGAGTCCGCTCACAAGTCCGGCTTTATCAAGATTGACTACCCCTCGCACCATCCACGTCTTGGTGTTGGCATACCAATTGTATTGGGCCATAGCTCTGGTGAAGCCGCCCGTTGGGAATCCTCGCCAAGGAGCGATGATATCGGCCTCGTCCGCTACCTCGGAGTAGCCGACCCTCGCCCACCAGAGCTTGCTTTTGGTTTTGAGATCGACTCTGGCCATCCACAAGGAGCTATCGACGCTATAGGGATCGTCGTAGCCGTCCCCTTTACCTTTGAGGTTGGCCACCGCCACGCCGATTCGCCCTACATCGTCGGCTCCTTGATCGAACTGCTTGATATAGCGAAATCCGGGAATGAGATAGTAGTCATTTAAATCGAACCGGTAGTGCCCCTCGATCGCCGCCAACGCCACCACATCCGGCACGGCGGTATAGTTGAGCACCCACTTCATATTGGATAGATACTTGGTCTGTATCTGGGCTACGACCAAAGAGTGTTCGCTATCTTTTCCAGCCTTGCGAAAATTGACTTCACTGAGCGCCTTGTTCACGGCGGCATCGTCGTTGTTGGCCCACTTCTCTACGCCACTAATGGTTCCATCGCCGTTGAGGTCCTTCCCAAAGGTCAAGGGGTCGTGAAAGGAGGTGTGATCCCGAAGCTTTTGGGATGTGAAGTAGGCGAGCTTGATCGTCGTCTTTGGCAGATCCTTGCTACAGAGACTATACCCCTCGAAGGTATTTGGGATCATCTTCGTATCGTTGCTTTTGGTGAACATACTCTCAAAAATCTGCCGCCCGGCTTTGAACTTAGTTTTATTGCGCTTATATTCGAGGTAGGCTTGGGCGACCACCGTCATGCCGTAGCCGTTTCCGGTCGCCACTTTGTAGCGGCTGAAGGTATCTTTCCCCGCTTTGACAAAACCGACCTCATCTTTATCCATATGCCACGGGTTTTGGGAGGTATAAATCGCCACGGTAGCTCCAAGCCCGTTGAAGTAGGCGGTCTTATACTCCAAGCTTCCACCGATCCCTATGGCCCAGTTGTCCTTGGTCTTACCCGGATACTCGACCTCCCAGTCCCACAAAAAGCTATTGAACCTCAATCTCCCATACCACTCACCCTTGGTGAACATCTCTTGCAAAGAGTTGGCTTCACCGGGCAAGACATTATATTTGAGGGTCATATTGCCCCGTAACTCTCTTTTCTCCTTGGCCATCGCCCCTACGCTCAAAAGCCCCAAGGCCAAAGCCGCCACAACAGACATCTTTCTCATCGTTCGCTCCTTTAACATACTCCACCCTTTTTCGGACATCCACAGGCCACATCCAAGACGTTGACGTTGGATCGATTGGATATATCGATCGTCCCTTTTCTCTTCACATACTCCGTCACCACATCATAGACCGGTTTAATCTTATCTTCTCGAAGTTTTTCTCCGGCGTTTTGCAAGTTGCCGCCCCACGCGCTCACAACATAGTTGCGATTAGGATCAAGCTCTTTGCCGTTGACTTTGAGATTGCTGATACGCTTTCCTGTCGGGGCATTGACTTTGATATCGTAACTTATCCCCGTAAGACGGCTCATATCCCCACCTTGTTGATACAAAGGATTGGGATTGAAGACGTTATCGGCGATATCTTCGAGCAGCTGCGCGATTCGAGCGCCCTTGAGCTCGAAGGTATAAACCTCAGGATAGGTGATCGCCGTCATCTCATAGACATTATCCACCAAGATATCGTCTCCGGGCAGCAGCGTCGTTCCCCAGCGATACCCCGGCGTAAAGGCGATCTCACAATCCATCCTATCTCGTATCGCCTCACCGATGAGGGCATCAAAAGTGGAGTAGAAAGTGTCACGCTTGTAGAGTGTGCCTTTGGTCTTGCCGATTGTTTGCATTAGCTCTTTGTTATAGGGCTTATACCACTTCTCGACAAGTTCCACACCCTTCTTGTCCGCTTCAATGAGCTTTGAAGCGACGGGAATGAGTTTGTAGGCGAAATTCTTGACCTTTCCTTTGGCGATATCGATATCGAGCCGCCCTACGAACTTCCCGTGGCTTCCGGCAATAATGATCGTCGTGCCATTAATCGTAATAGGCCGTGGCCCCGGATCGTGGGTATGGCCGCTTAGGATAAAGTCGATGCCTCTCACTTTTCTGGCCACCTCTTGATCGACGCTAAAGCCGTCATGACTGAGCATCACGACACAATCGACTTTTTTCTCTTTTCGTAGCTCGTCCACATAGCCTTGGAGGCTATCGAGCCTCAGACCAAAGCTCCACCCTTCGGTAAAGCGCTTAGGGTTCGCGGTGGAGGTGAACGGAAAAGATTGGCCGATGATACCGATCTTCGCTCCTCCTACCTCTTTGATGGTATAGGGCTTGAAGACCGTCTCTTCGAAGGTGTCACTAAAGGGATCGTTATCGACGATATTTTGGCTCACAAAATCGGCTTCAAGCATATCGAGTAGCTCCATCACCCGCTCTTTGCCGTAAGTAAACTCCCAGTGTCCCACCATCACATCCACACCAAGGTAGTTTTGGGCATCGACGATCGCTTCGCCGCGGGTTTTGAGAGCCACCGCCGTCCCTTGCCATGTATCGCCGCTATCAAGCAGCAAGACATTGTCCTTGCCACGATCTCGGCGAATCTCGTCGATAATGGTCTTCATATGGGCCACACCGCCCATCTTCCCAAACTTCTTGGCAAGTTCTTCGAAATTGAGATAGGTATCGAAATAGGCCTCAAGCGTATTTGGCTCGATGCCGTAGAACTCCAAAAAGGCCTCGCCGCACAAAAATCCCGGTGTGCCCACCAGATTTTTGGCGCTAATGAGCGTCGAGGGCTCCCGCCAATAGAGAGGCTTGAGGTGCGCGTGCATATCGCAAATATGCAAGAGCGTCACCTTCCCCACCGGATCGAACTCCAAAATATCGTCCGCTTTGAGCTCGTCCGCTCTTTTTTTGGCATGTAGCTTCCCGCCGCTCACTCCCAGCAGCCCAAGGGCCGCGGCGATATGTAAAAAGTCGCGTCTATCGATATTCATGAGCCTACCTTTTTAGACCCGGGATATGGATCTCTTGTCCTTTTGCCATATCGGTCACATAGACCTCAAGCGCCACCATCTGAGGGCTTCCCAAAGGAATCTTGGCCAGTAGAGCGTTTTTCATACACTGCTGGAAGCGCTTTTGAAGGGTGAACATCTTTCCCTTCGTCATCCGATACGCCGGCCATGTGGCGGCAGCCTTGACTTTTGGATCCCCAAGATCGGGGAGTATCTGCATACGAAGCCTAAGCCCCACCACATCCGGGCTATGGCAGCTATAACATGAAAGCCCCCGTTTGCCCCGCCGCATCTCGAACATCTCTTTGCCAAGCTTGTAAGCCTGTTTCATATGCTCGTTGGCGTTGACGTCGATATTGATCTTCTCTCCGTTGGCCAGTGATTTCACATAGGCCGCAAACCCGTCCATTTCGGCGGATTTGAGGGGATAGGGCTTTTTACCCTGATCGTACGTGAAAGCTTGAAGCATCTGATCGATCGCCACCACCATACCGATCTTGTCGATATAGCGAGGAAATCCGGCTATGTAGCGGGGGAGCTCCTCTTCGCTCACGCCCAAAAACTTCGCCAACGCCTCCTCTCCGCCAAGCTCCTCAAGATGCTCCGCACCCTCTTCGACGAAGATATCGGCCGGGTTGTTCTCAAGCATCTCTTGATAGAGCGCCCTATCGGCTTCGGTCATGCTTAGCTTCTCTTCGGCTACCGCCATAGAGCCTAACAAAAGCCCGACCAGCGTTAATGAGAGCCACTTTTTCATCGCTTATCCTTTTGGCTTGACTTTTTTGGTTTTCTCGTTCACTTCGCCCATGTTGTCCTTGTAGACCACTTTGATCACTCCCGGTCCCGTCACTTTCATATTGATCGAAAAATAAGGGTTGGTCGAGACCGTCTCCCACGGCAGCACCGTCGTAAAGAGCTCGTCGTTGAAGTAGAACTTCACCTCGTTGATATAGTGCATCGGCTTGATCTTGCCGGTCTTTTTGTCCTTGCGCATACCGGTCTCCATCGGATGAATCACGATGAAATCCACCTTGACGATATCGCCTACCTTATACTTTCTGGGCTTTATTTTGATGATCGATTTTCTCTTTGCCATTGTTCTCTCCTTATCCGCATCCGCCGATTGTTACTTTGACAGGTTTACTGGCCATTATGGCACTTCCATCTTTGAGCACCGCTACCGCCACCACGTTTTGGGTGCCGCTAAGCTTGATACGGGTCGCAAAGTAGGCCTTGCCGTTTCGAGGCGTCAAAAAGACATCCGCCGCTCTTGCGTTGGAGTTTTTCGTCGTAAGAATGTGGATCGATTTGACTTTTTCGATCGGCACGTCCACGTTGACCTTCACCGGCACCACCGCCCCGTTTTCGGCGATTTCCGGCACGATGAGCTGGACTTTGTCGCTCTCTTTGGCCCCTTTGCCGCCGGTGACCACTTCCAAAGCCTTTTTAAAACTTATGGCGTTTTTGCTCTTTGGCTTCGCTTTTTTCGCCTCCGCTAAAAGCTGCACGTTGCCAAGCAGTGCTAATGCTGGAACAGCCGAGAGTCCTTTTAGAAAACTTCTTCTTCGCATCACTTCTCCTTCTTTTGGCTTACTACGTATGATGTGATCTCACAAATCTCTCTTGGAGTGAAAAGCCCCGTGGTGAGGTTGATCGTCATATGGGTCTTTGGGTTGTCGATCCTGGCGTCCGCTATCTTTTGGTAGACAAACTGATAGCTTCTGGCTCCAGAATCGATAAAATGCTTCTTGTAGTTATGCAGATCGGGGCCGATATTGCCCGGACCTACCGCCCCTTCAATATTGTGACAAGCGACACAATTGCCATATTGCTTGGGCACCTTTTTGCCGTTGACGACGATGAATCTTGGCAGCCCTTTTGGAGGAGGGGTCTTCGCCTTTTTGCCGTTGAGGTTATGGAAGATATATTTTCCCCTCGCTATCGCCAAGGGATCGTCGGTGATGCACTCCTTTGGCATCGTATACTCTTTGGGAGGCGGGAGCCTATCCTTTTCCAAAATAGGAGTCGCGTCGGGAGACTCCACCGCACTTCTTAGATCCTTCGCATATGCGCCGCTTACAATCAACGCCGCGCCAAGTAGCAACAGACCTCTTCTCATGGACACTCCTTGATAAGTGATAAGAAAATCCTATCAAGGAGTTGTAAAAAATTTGTAAAAATTTTTTATATTTCTATGCAGCTTTTTTGAAGGTGTAGATAAAGGCGGTGCCGCGGCCAAGCTTGGAGACTACCTCAAGCCCCACTCCCTCTTCGTCAACGATATTTTTGACGATGCTAAGCCCTATGCCAAATCCCCCTTTGTTGAGGTCTTCGCGGTAGAATCTATCGAAAATCTTTTTGGGCTCTTCTATACCGATGCCATAGTCCTTGATTGTCAGCACCGCTTTATCTTGGAGGTTTTTGAGATAGATTTTGACGCGGGAGTTCTCTTTGGAGTATTTGATAGCGTTGGAGAGGGTGTTGTCCACCAGACGAAGGAGTTTGGTTTTGTTGAAAGTTATCGTGACATCGGAATCGATTTTGGCGACGAGGGTGATATTGCGAAGATTAGCGATAGCTTGGAAGTAGTCGATGCGATCTTGGACAAATGCGCTCAAATCGATAGGCTCTTTTTGGTAGTCGATCCTATCTTTTTTTATAAGGTAGTCCATATCGTTATAGATCGTGGCCAAAGCTTTGGCGGCGGCCTTGATGCGGGTGAGGTATTTGTTGGAGCCAAATTTTCGGGTGAAGAGATCGATGTTGACGTTGATGATGCTAAGAGGGGTGTTGATCTCGTGCATCGAATCTTTGATGAAGTTGTCCAAAGCTTGATTGATCCGCTCAAAAGGAGCGCTAAAGTTTTTGAGCACCATATAGGAAAAGAGCATCAAAATAAGGACAATCCCGATCCCCACCATCAACGCCATACGATAGATCTCCCACGGCTCGAACCGCTTGGCGACGATGAGATACTTCGCATCAAAGTAGAGCTTTTCGGGCAGCTCCAAGATATAGTAGCGCACCCCCTCTTGCTCGTGGTAGCCCGGAGCGAAGGATTTGGGAGTAAATTTCAAAAGGGTAAAAATCGGCTCGAACCTCTCATCATACAGCCCCGACTCGTAAGCGCTAAATCTTGGATAGCGAAAGACGCCGCTGTTGTCATACTCCTCCATCTTGCCCACTATCTTCAAAGCCGCCTCTTGGAGCTCCTTTTTGATCTTGGCCTCGTTGATCTCAAGAATCAAGGAGGTATAGATAAAAAGGGGCACAAAAAGCACCACGGCGATGATGAGAGTATAGAAAAAGGCGTAGCGAAGGGAGTATTTTTTGGAATCAAGTATCAAGTTTGTATCCTACCCCGTGCACGTTTTTGATGAGGCCTTTGGAGAGCTTCTTGCGAAGCTTGTTGATATGGACCCGCACGTTGGCCGGATCGACATACTCGCCCCACACCTCGTCGCAAAACTGCTCCACGCTCACCGCCGCACCCCTATGGCGAATGAGTAGCTCCAAAATCTTCTTCTCCTGTTTGGTAAGAGAAACCTCTTGGCCATCTTTTTTGAGGGTGAAGGTGCCAAGATCATATTCGTAGCCTTCAGATAGTTCCACCACATCCTTTTTGGCCGAAAAGCACTCCCGCTTCAAGACATTTTTAAGCCGGACTTCCAGCTCTTTGAGATCGAAGGGCTTTTTGATGTAGTCGCAGCACCCAAGCTCAAATCCTTTTGCGAGATCGTCTACGTGGGTCATGGAGGTGATAAAGATAGCCGGTATCTCGTTTCCCGCCTCTCGTAACTGCTTCAACAGCTCAAATCCGTTGATACCGGGCACTTTGACATCGAGCAGTAAAATATCGTATGGATTGGCGTAGAGCTCGTCCAAAAAATCATCCCCCCTCTCGAACCCTTTGACCTCAAACCCCAAATCCTCCAAAAACTCCTCGATACTTTGACGAAGGGCAAACTCATCCTCTAAAACCAGCACTCTCACTCTATCACTCCTCGCTTCTTTTGTCGTCTATACTTTTGGATGATGATATCGATGAGCTCCTCTTTGGAGTAGCCTTTGAGCAGCTCTCTTGCTTCCAACTCGAACTCCTCTTTGATCCACTCCTCCTCACTCTTACTCAAAAACTCCACCACGCTTCGATCGTAAACCGATCGAAAGGTCCCCTCGGGACGCTCCCATAAAGAGATGATATCGGCAAACTCCTCG
>PUXX01000050.1 GCA_009659895.1 Campylobacterota bacterium | reverse complement strand
GCGATGTATGCGGCTCCGTTAAGTTTTGGTGTAGAAGATTCAGGATTTTATCCCTTTAAAGGGGTTTTGGATGAAATTTGGATAGAGCCGTCATTTGATGGATACACTCCTTTGGATTTACGTATTTATTATCTTACGACATTAAATCCTAATATAACATATGAAGAGATACTTTATGAAGCGATAGCATATAAGCCTAGATATCGTGTCGATGGCATGTTCGTTAATTTTGGTCCAGATAAATTTGATTGGTTTTACATACCTATGAGGTTTGATACGAGTGATTGGGGAAATATCGATTGGGGTAGTTATCCTGTACAGAGAATATATAAACTTGAAGGTTTAGATATACAAGAAAACGCTCTTATATGGCGCCGAATAGAGATGCCTCATAAGAATTTTCTATTTTACGAACCACCTTATACACTCGTAGTAAGGCCGACAGAGGAGCTTTATTACTACGGTTATTATGATCCAATTTATAACGTATTTTTGAATAAAGAGTATCTGGATGTCAATGGATATTTTTTCCATTATGGAGATGATCCATATGATTGGATATATTTTACTTTGAATAGAGGTTATTTACCTATTCCTTTTGAAGATGGTATAGGTATGCCTGTAAAAAATATGTATAAACTTGATGGAATGAATCCAGAGACGGGAGACTTCATCTGGACTAAAATTAAAATTCCAGAAGGAAAAGTAATACTTTTTAAATATCCATTTGATAAATATACATTTGAAATAGTTTTTGAAGATTAATCACAATAGCGCTTAAGCAAACACTCATAGGCCTCAACCCTTCGATCTCGAAAGAAGGGCCATATATCTCGCACCTCTTTGGTGCGCTCCATATCGATATCGACGATGATCGCTCTCTCTTCGTCGCTGCCGAGGCGAACGAGGAACTCCCCTTGGGGTCCGCAGGCGAAGCTGTTGCCCCAAAATCTGATGCCATTCAAACATCCGCTCTCATCTTTTTCAAAACCTACGCGATTGACGCTAAGAAGAGGCAGGCCGTTGGCGATAGCGTGGGAGCGCTGGATCGTGATCCAAGCGTCGAGTTGCCTGGTCTTCTCCTCATCGCTATCTTCGTCGAACCAACCAATTGCGGTGGGGTAGATGAGGATCTGGGCTCCTCTTAGGGCCATGATACGGGCAGCTTCTGGAAACCACTGATCCCAACAGACCAATACCCCCAGCCGCCCCACACTGGTATCTATAGGCTCAAATCCCAAATCTCCGGGCGTGAAGTAGAACTTTTCATAAAATCCGGGATCATCGGGGATATGCATCTTGCGATATTTCCCCGCGATCGTGCCCTTATCGAAGACGACGGCGGTATTGTGGTAAAGCCCCGGAGCTCTTTGCTCAAAGAGCGACGTGACCAAGACGATCTGACGCTCCTTGCTGATTTTGCGCCAAAAATCGATATCTAGTTCGAAATCTTTCGCCAGATCGAAATACCGCGTATCTTCGCTCTGGCAAAAATAGGGGCCTTGATGGAGCTCTTGGAGGATTACAAGTTCCGCCCCTTGAGATTTGTCGATGAGCTCCAGCGTCTTTTTAATGGTTGCCTCTTTGGAGCCGTGATACTTTTGTTGGATAAGAGCTGCTTTCATCGTCGTCCTTTGTGGTAGGTAATAAGAAAGAGCGCTCCAGCGCAGAGGATAATAGAAGCGCTAGCGGAAATATCAAAAAGATAAGCGATCCAAAGCCCTAATACAAAAAGTCCAAGAGCGATTATGCCACTAAGCATCATCATAGATCGAAAGGATGATGTGAATTTCTCCGCTATATAAGGAGGTACACTAAAAAGAGCGATGACTAGGATGAGCCCTATAGATCGAATACTCATGACGATGGTCAAAGCCACCATCAAAAGGGTGGTCGTGTGCAAAAATCCCACCCGAACTCCTCGGAGGATCGCAAACTCCCTGTCATAAGCGATGGCCAGGAGGTGGTGATAAAAAAGGGTGATGAAGAGTACCAGGAGCAGATCTACTGCTCCCATATAGATGAGATCTGTGGATGGTACCATCAAAATATCTCCAAAAAGATAGGCTAACAGATCAGTATGGTACCCTGGAGTAAGATCAACAAAGATGATTCCCACGCTCATTCCCACTGCCCAAAGGAGGCTGATCAAGATATCATGGCGAGACTCTTTGAGGGTGATATAGGCAAGCACAAGAGCCAAGATCAGAGCAAAAAGAGTAGCTCCTAGAAGGATTGGCAGACCAAAGTAGATGGCCAAGCCTATTCCTCCGTAGCTTCCATGGGCGATGGCGGCTGCTAGGTAGTTGTAGCGGTTGACGAGCATCAACGAGCCGATGATAGCTACAGCGACGCTAAGCAAGGCGCTGGCTATCAAGGAGTTGGAAAAAAAACTCAAAGCCTCAAGCATCGCAGCTCCTTTTTAGCTCCTCAAAAAGCTCCATTTCGCAAAAGTGCCCCTCTCTTGGTGTGATTTTGAGCTCGATATTGTCGTGGATGAAGAGTTTGCGGTTGATGTAGAAGACACGGTCAACGCCCTCTAAAATGATATTGATATCATGGCTGACGACGATTTTGGTCATATCGAGCTCTTTTAAGATGGCGTAGATCTCCTTTTGCGCTCCCAGATCGACCGATGCGGTAGGCTCATCTAGGACTAAGAGCTTTGGCTCTGTTACTAAGGCTCTGGCTAAGAGGACCTTTTGGCGCTCTCCACCTGAGAGGTGAGAGATCTTGGTATGAAGAAGGTGTGAGATCTTGAGTTTGTGAGCTACCGACTCCAAAGCTTCGTAATCTTGCGGATCGTAAAAGAGCTTATTGCGACTGAGGCGACCCTGGAGGATGATGGTCTTGGCGGTAAGGGGGATGTCTAGGTTGAAGTTGATATTTTGAGGAAGGTAGCCAATGATGGTTCTCTTTTTTTCGGGAGGTTGGCCATAGATGAGGATCTCTCCTTTTGTGGGTCTAAGAAGTCCCAGGATGAGCTTGAGCAGTGTGCTTTTGCCTCCGCCGTTGGGCCCGATGATGGCGATATATTCCCTATCATAGATCTGGGCAGTGATATCTTCCAATACATACTCTTCGTCGTAGCGAAAGGAGAGATGGCGAATATCAACGGCGACTGACGGCATCGGCGATTTTTTCTAGATTGCTCAAAAGATCATAGGCCAAAGGATCGATGGTGACGACTTTTGCGCCCAATTTTTTAGCCAGGAAGAGGGCGCTCTTTTTCGGGAATTGTGGCTCGATGAAGATCGTCTCTATTCGCTCCTTTTTGGCCAACTTCACCAGCTCCATCAACTCTTTTGGCTTGGGCTCTTTGCCCTCTTGCTCGATGGCGATTTGGCGCAGATCGTAGACTTTGGCGAAGTAGCCAAAAGAGGGGTGGTAGACCAAGAAGCTCTTTGTGGAAGAGCGAAGAATCTTTTTGTAGATTTTGGCGTCCAAAGCCCCCAGCTCCTTGATGAATGTTCGATAGTTGTGTAAAAATGTCTCTTTGGCTTTTGGATCGAGGTGGATCGCCTCTTGCAAGGTAGCTCTGGCCAGGAGCATGATATGGGGCGGCGAGAGCCAAAGATGGGGATCGAGTCCTTCGTGATCGTGCTCTTCGTGGTGGTGATCCATGGCAAATCGTTTGAGGTATCTTCCCATATCGACGCTTGGAGTCTCGATCCGGCTAAGCAATGCTTGCTCGAAGGGGACGCCGATGGTGAGGTAGAGCTTGGATTTTTTAAGCTTGAGGATGGTGGAGGGCTTTGGGGCGAAGGTGGCGGGAGAGGCTCCGGGAGGAAGCAGAGCGATAGTCTCGAAGGCCTCTCCTACGATGCGATCGACGATATACTTTTGGGGCAGAATCGAGACGGCGATGATCTCTCTTGCAAAAAGAGGCAGCCAAAGAAACAGAAGCAAGATATAGCGCATCCAAGCCCTTTTTTATCGATAATTATATCAAAAGAGATTGCAACAGCTACAATGCACCGAGCCGTGCTGGCGAATGAGCACGGAAGCGTCCAAGGCTACGATGTCTCGATTGGGGAAAAGTCGCTGAAAAATTTTGAGGGCTATTTCGTCGTTTGGGTCGTCGTAGGTCGGCACCACGACGGCGCCGTTGAGGATGACGAAGTTGGCGTAGCTTGCCGGAAGGCGCTCATCCTCGAAATATTTCGCACTTACCCAAGGCAGAGGAGCGAGGTTGTAGCCGGTGGTTTTGAGTTGAGCTTCGAAGGCTTTGAGGCTATCGTAGTGGGGATCCTCTCTATCGTCGCAGGTGATGTAAGCGATGGTGGTAGGATCGACAAACCTTGCGAACATATCGATATGGCCGTCGGTATCGTCGCCGATGAGCTCGGTGTGATCGAGCCAAAGGATTCGCTTGGCGCCGAGGGCTCTTTTGAGATACTCCTCGATCCCTTTTTGGCTAAGGTGAGGATTGCGGTTGGCTTCGAGCAGACAGCTTGTAGTGGTCAAAATCGTATCGACGCCGTTGCTCTCGATACTGCCTCCTTCTAACACGAAGCCAATCTTTTTGGTGCCAAAGAGCCGTCTATTGACTTGGTTGTCCAGATTGGCCGGGTATTTGAGCCCCCAGCCGTTGAAGGTAAAATCAAGAAGCTCCCTGCCAATAGGTCCGTAGTCTCGTATCCACGTATCGTTGGTAGGTGTAGGGAAGATGCGGGTGTTGGGGTAGCTTTTGGCAAAATCTTTGGGGGCTACGAGCCACACCTCTTGGTAGGTGGCGGCGATGCGGATAAATTCGTCGAAAACCTCTAGGGCTTCTTGCAAGTAAGGCGCCCAGTCGCTTCTTTCGTGGGGATAGGCGATAAGGAGCGCTCTTTGGTCGTACCACTCTGCGGGGATCATGGGAGCCTTTTTTGCTATTATTATATAAAAAAGTAGGAGCGAAATGGCATACATCAAGCTCGATCGCGAAGCGTTGCGCCACAATTTGGATCAAATCGATAGAAAAAGCGAAGGAAGATTCGCCGTCGTGCTCAAAGACAACGCCTACGGGCACGGGCTCATGGAGATAGCACAAGAGGTGAGCAGCTATGGCGTCAAGCGAGCGGTGGTGCGAACTCGTAGCGAAGCTGTGAGCATAGAGGGGCTCTTTGAGTATATCCTTATTCTCTCCGATTCGCCTCAAGAAGATGGTTTTTACTACGCTATCAACGATCTTCAAAGCCTAAAAAATGCGCCCAAAAAAGCTTCATTGGAGCTCAAAATCGATACGGGGATGCATCGAAACGGCATAGGTATGGAGGAGATAGAAGAGGCGTTGGAAGTGGTGAAGGGTAGGGGGCTTAAGCTCAAGGGGGTCTTTACTCATTTTCGAAGCGCTGACGAGCTTGGAAGCGAGCTCTTTTGGCAGATCAGAAATTGGAAGCAGGTCAAAGAGCGCGTAAAGAAGTGGTCGCAAAAAGAGGGCTACGAGCCGCCGCATTTTCACTCCGCCAACAGCGCCGCCCTTTTTCGAGCCGGTATCGCCGAGGATGAGTTTGCCAGAGTCGGAATAGCGCTCTATGGCTATGTGGAGTTTGATGAGGTGTTCGATATGCCGCCGCTTCAACCGGTGTTGAGCCTCTGGGCGAAGAAAATCGCTACAAGAGAGCTTCTTCAAGGCCAAAAGGTGGGCTATGGAGGGGAGTTCGAGGCTCCAAGCGATATGCGAATCTCTACCTACGATATAGGCTACGCCGACGGGATATTTCGCAGCCTCAAGATGACGAAAGAGGGCAAGATTTTGGGAAGAGTGAGTATGGATAGTATCGTCCTTGAGGGAGAAAAAGAGGATATCTGCATCTTCGACGACGCCAAAGAGATAGCCCGTGAGCTTGGCACCATCAGCTACGAGGTGTTAGTCAAGCTCTCACCGGCGATAGTTCGTCACTAATACGCCATCCACTCCGGCCTCGATCGCTTTGTCGATGAGGCGCTCGTCTAAAGAAGCGATCACTTTGGCATCGAAGAGGTAGTGATCGGCTATGGCTTGAATCTTCTTGGCCAAAGGAAGAGAACAAAGAAGAAAAGCGGCGCCCAAAGCGTTGGCGTAGACGGCTTGGGCGGGCTCTTGGATATCGACGGCGCAAGGAATGCTGTTTTCTTGGCAGTAGCGAAGAAGCTCGAAATCAAAATCGAAGCGAACGACGCTGTCTGGGGGTGTGTTGGCGATCTCTTCTTTGCTCTTAATGCCGATCAGAGTCGGAGTCGGGATGTTGGGGTGTCCTAAGATGATCATCCCTTCACTCCCGCGCACTCTTTGGAGCAGTAGTATTTGCCATCTTTAATAATCGCCTCTTTGGTGCTGACATATGTGCCGCACTTGTCGCACTCCACCATCGTTTCGGTCTCCTTTGGCAGAGGCTTTTTCTTGATGAAAAAGTAGTAGACGCCCCCGATGACGAGGGCTAAAAGCAAGATTTTAAACAACATCTTCTCCCTTTATGATGAGGTAGTTTCGTTTGCCGTCATTAATGATGCGATGAGGGATGTCGTGCACCTCCTCTTGGACGTTCGCTCCTTTGTAAAAAAGCAGCGTCGTATCTTTTCCTATGAAAGGCTTGGCCAAAGAGAGCAGATCCTTTGTCTTCATCACAGCCCGTGAAGTGATGAGATCGGCTTTGAAAGGTGCGATCTCTTCGATGCGCTTTGGGATCACTTCGACGTTGGAGAGGTTTTCGACGGCTTTGATGTAGTTGAGAAATGAAGCTCTCTTTTTTCTTGGCTCTATGAGATACCAGTGTGTCTTTGGCATCTGCATCGCAAGTATGAGCCCCGGAAAACCGGCCCCCGTGCCGATATCGATAGCCCTTTGAAAATCGCCCTCTAAAAACTTGAGAGGTTGTAAGGAGTCTTGTATATTTTTTTCGATCTCCTCTTTGGTCTTTGCGCCGGTGAGGTTGTGGATGCGGTTCCACTCAAGGAGCTTTTGGGTAAAGGTATCAAAACTCACAGCAGATGCCCCATCTTCTCTTTTTTGATTTTGAGATACTCCTCATTGTGAGGGTTGGACTCGACGACGATAGGGATGCGCTCGACTATCTCCACGTCTTTGAGGCTCTCTATCTTTTTTGGGTTGTTGGTGAGGAGCTTGATTTTGTCGATCCCATAAAAGCTCAAGATAAACTCCACCATCTCGTAGGTTCGCTCATCGGCGCTAAAACCCAGCTGGTGGTTGGCCTCAATGGTATCGAAGCCCTTATCTTGCAAGGCGTAGGCGTTGACTTTGTTAAGAAGCCCGATATTGCGCCCCTCTTGGCGCAGATAGATCACCATCCCACCGTTTTTGGCGATGTAACGAAGGGCAAAGTCGAGCTGATCGCCGCAATCACACTTTTTGCTGCCTAAAGTATCGCCGGTAAGACACTCAGAATGGACTCGCACCGTAGGGATATCGGGAAGCTCTTTGCTCATGATGACAAGATGCTCTTTGCACCCTTGGGCGAAGCACTGAATATCAAAATCGCCATAGGATGTGGGAAGGTTCGCGACCTCGCTGACTTTAACCTCCATTTGCCTCTTTCTGTGATAAAATTTACTTAAATTATATCAAAAAGGCTTCAACGATGTTCAAACGATTCCGCAGACTCAGACTCAATCCTGTGCTTCGTGATCTTGTCCAAGAGACGAGGCTAAGTATCCACGACTTTATCTATCCGCTCTTTGTAAGAAGCGGCGAGGGTATAAAAAACGAGGTCTCTTCGATGCCGGGCGTCTATCAGATGAGCGTGGATGAGATTGTCAAAGAGTGCGAAGAGCTCAAAAGCCTTGGGATAAAGGCGATTATTCTCTTTGGTATTCCTGATGTCAAAGATAGCGTGGGGAGCGACGCTTTGTGCGATCACGGCATTATTGCTACGGCGCTAAGAGCTATCAAAAAAGCCCATCCCGATATGTTTGTCGTTACCGATCTATGCTTTTGCGAATATACCGATCACGGCCACTGCGGGGTGCTCGATCCTAAGCTTGGCACGGTGGACAATGATGCAACCCTGGAGCTTCTAGCCAAGCAAGCGGTGGTCCACGCAAAAGCTGGAAGCGACATGATAGCCCCAAGCGGGATGATGGATGGGATGATCGCCGCCATTCGAGCTGGGCTCGATGCTGCGGGCTTTAGTCATATCCCTATCATGAGCTACTCGACCAAGTTCGCCAGTGCCTACTACGGCCCCTTTCGAGACGTGGCCGAATCGGCGCCAAGTTTTGGGGATCGAAGAAGCTACCAGATGAATCCGGCCAACAGACGAGAGGCGATCTTGGAGAGCATCGAAGATGAGACCGAAGGGGCCGATATCTTGATGGTCAAGCCAGCCCTTGCCTATCTTGATATCGTGCGCGATATCAAAGAAGCTTCCATGCTGCCGCTGGCTGTCTACAATGTCAGCGGTGAATATGCGATGCTCAAGATGGCGGCGCGTGCTGGGGTGATCGACTATGAAAAGGTGATGATGGAGACGCTTTTGGCCTTTAAAAGGGCTGGTGCTGATATTATTATTACTTATCACGCAAAAGAGGCGGCAAAATTGCTATAATACCTCTTTTAGTTTCTATGAAGGATAGCGCTTGAGACACTTTTTGACGCTGCGCGACTTTAGCAAAGAAGAGATTTTGGAGATGATAGAGCTGGCCCGTCAAATCAAGGCCGAGGCGAAACGAAAAGAGTATGTGCCCTATCTCAAAAACCAGACATTGGCGATGATTTTTGAAAAGAGCTCGACTAGGACTCGGGTGAGTTTTGAGGTAGGAATCTACCAGCTTGGAGGCATCGGCCTTTTTCTAAGCAAAAACGACATTCAATTAGGCCGGGGTGAGCCGATGAAGGATACGGCTCGGGTGGTGAGTAGAATGTGTGATATGGTGATGATTCGAACCTTCGAGCAAGAAAAGCTCGAGGAGTTCGCCGCATATTCAAGTGTGCCCGTCATCAACGGTCTCACCGACACCTACCATCCGGTGCAGCTCATGGCCGACTACCTTACTATGATAGAATATGATAAAGCCGATAGTCCTATAGTTGCCTATGTGGGTGATGGCAACAACATGGCCCATAGCTGGCTGATGCTTGCAAGCAAGCTTGGCTTCACGCTGCGTATCGCCACGCCAAAGGGGTATGAGCCCAATAGCCAGATAGTGGAGGAGGCTTTGGAGTTCGCTAAAAAAAGCGGAGCCCTAATCGAGCTTTTGCACGATCCAAAAGAGGCGGTGAAGGGGGCTGATGTGGTGACCACCGATACGTGGATCAGCATGGGGCAAGAAGAAGAGAAGCAAAAGCGCCTCAAAGATTTCCAAGGCTTTCAGGTCGATAGCGAGATGATGAACCTGGCGAAGCCAGATGCCATCTTTTTGCACTGCTTGCCTGCCTATCGCGGGTATGAGGTGAGCGAGGAGGTCTTTGAGGCTCATGCCAATGAGATATTTGACGAAGCGGAGAATAGGCTCCATGCCCAAAAGGGTGTGATGGTCTGGCTCGATAGAAAAAGGAGGGGATAGGTGAAAAGAGTTGCAGCGATATTTTTGGTGAGCGTTTTGACGCTCTATGGATCGACAAATCTCAAATTTTTGACCGCCGATACTTGCAAAAACTGTCATGCTTGGGTAGTCAAGGGGTGGAAGAGCTCATGGCATGCTAAATCTCACTATACCAAAGATCCACTCTATCGATCGGTACTAGAATATATGGCCAAGAAGACCCACAGCCCTTTGGAGTCGTTGCAGATACGATGCGCTCAGTGTCACAATCCACGCACATCGGTCAAAAAAATGAGTGACGATGAGCAGTTCGCGGCGAAATTTGGTATGGGTGTGGAGCGTGTGGAGAAGGCTTTGGATGCTCCTCA
>PUXX01000068.1 GCA_009659895.1 Campylobacterota bacterium | reverse complement strand
TCGATGATGATATTCATGCCAAAAAAGCGAAAATCCAGATCCAACTAAAAAAGGGCACCATCGAGAGCCTGAAAATGATCGATTTTTACTCCCGTATAAAAGATCATGATAAAGATATATTTGAAAAATGTCAGGCGCATCATATAGACATGTTAAGATTACTTTATAAAGATTTAACTGACAACGAGATTGAAGATCCCTGTATTCTCACTCAATCCACTATCGATCAATAAAGTTGAATTTACTATAACCAGACACATCCCGGCATCTCTTTTTGATAGACTTCCATCAAAGGAGGTGCCGATGGAGCTGCATATCGAACGGACTTCGATCTTCAAATACCGCTTCTATCGAAAACGCTTCGTCTTCAACGACGCTTATGGCAACTACTACTTCATCCAGCTTGAGCCAAGTGAGTTTGGCTTCGATGTGGAAGTGATCGGCTTCGATGCTAAAATGCAGCCTATGCGCAACGACAAAGTCGCTTCGCTGGCGAAATTTTTGAAGGGGTGTGAGCTGGAGTTTTTTCGCTCGTTGGCTGGTCTGGCGTTCGATGTGAAGATCGTAGGTGGGCTCAGCGAGCGGTTTGTCCGCCACTTTTTGCGAGAAAAGGACAGGGAGTTCATCTTTTGCGATCCAGGCGCCAAGCACTGGATCATCGACTTTGCCGCGATCGCGAAAGGCGAGTGGCAGGTGGTACAGCCAAAGCTTTTCCCCTGGCATATCAAAGAGGTGGATGTGGCGGTCATGGAAGACGGCAGGCTTGTACGAGATGGCGAGCCTATCGGCGAAGAGCGCTTTTGGGAGCTTTACGAAAGATATTTGCATGTAAAAGATATTACATTGGGCGATTTTAGCGCCGTACTTCGTGGGGCCCGACTGGCACCGATAGAAGAGGCCAGAGATTTTTTGCTCAGGCTCGTCAAGGAGGTACAGGTCAAAACAAAAGAGGCGATCGTGGGATTTTAGTCGCCTCTTGGGACAAGGAGACCAGTGGCTTCATTGCAATGATATAATATTTTTATGAAACGAATAGACAAATACCTTCAAGAAGCCCATACCCATATGAAAATGATCGAAGAGGCACTTGCGGAGATCGAGAATGTATCGAGATTGGAATTGGACGCGCTTACCAAGCTCCAAAATTTGCCATCGTGATCGTAGTGTTTCGGTTTTCCAAGCTGCAAGATCTGTTGGGCAGCGGGCTCTTTCGCGCTTATTTGGACGAAGATGGATATAGTCAAGAAAATCGAAAAGAAAGTCCATGCGGTTGACTCCTAATGAACAGCATGTGATCAAAGGGATCATAGAAGAGATTTTTGGCCCAGCGAGAGTGATCCTTTTTGGCAGTCGACTCGATCCTAACAAAAAGGGCAGGGATATCGACCTTTTCGTCATACCGACCAATATGGATGATCTCTATCGCAAGAAGCTTCGCGCATCCGCGAAGCTGGAGATGCTGCTCTACAAGCCTGTGGATATAGTCGTCCATAGGGATTTTGATAGAGCGATCGAGAAGGAGGCTTTAAGAGACGTGGAGCTGTGATCGGGTAAAAAATAATCTAAAAAGCGTATAATGAAGTCAATTGCATGAGGAGGTGTGATTTGAAAAAGATTCTCTACATCGATATGGACAATGTCTTGGTCGATTTCAAAAGCGGGATCGATGAGCTCGATGAGAAGACGAAGAAAAACTATGAAGGACGATTAGACGAAGTGCCCGGGATATTTTCAAAGATGAAACCGATGCCCGGAGCCTTGGAAGCGATCGAGAAGCTATGGGATAGCTACGATATCTACATCCTCTCCACCGCCCCATGGGAAAATCCAAGCGCCTGGAGCGACAAACTCGAATGGATCAAACGCCACGTGCCAAAGGCTTACAAACGCCTAATCCTCACCCACAACAAGCATCTTAATAAAGGTGACTTTCTCGTCGACGATCGCACCAAAAACGGAGCCGACAGATTCGAAGGGGAGCATATTCACTTCGGTACCGAAAAGTTTCCCGACTGGCGAAGCGTGGTGGAATATCTGGAGAGCAGGATATGATCGTCTACTGTGAAGACGAAGCGATCTTGCGGGCTTTGCGCCCCGTTTGCCATTTCGTGCGAAGTGAAGTCGACTGCGATGAGATAGAAGAGCTGGCGCCCGATGTGATCGTAGCTTGCAAGCGTGCAGCCAAAAGGGTGAAAGAGTGCGGGTATGACGGCCTTTTGGTGGAGATTGGATCCAGGATAGTAGTATATTGTCAGAATGAAAAGAGAGCGGAGTTTGAATGGAGCGAAGAGAAGCTCAAAGAGATTTTGCAAAACTACTTTTTGTATATACTTGATCCAATGTATTTGAGTTTTTTTGATGAGAATGAACTCAAGAAAATAGTGGATATGGCCCAGATCGTTTATCCGACTGCAATAATCGTCAATACCCAAAACTACTTTTTCGAAATATTTGTGGACAACGGGGAAATTAAAATTTATGAAGGAAAAGTCCATGATCAAAACATCTCAAAAGAGCTCTTTTTGGAAAAACTGACAAACGAAAAAAGTAAACCTTTTGGCGGGTGTATGGTGGTAGAGTAAATTGGGCCAGGATGACTACATCATTCCAAGCACCAGTTTCGCCTCATCGCTCATCTTGCTTTTATCCCACGGCGGATCGAAGACAAGCTCTACCTCTACGTCGGTGACGGAGTCTATCTTGTTGGCGATGGATCGGACCATATCGACGATGCTCTCTCCCACGGGGCAGACGACGGAGGTGAGGGTCATGGTGATGTGGACTCTGTATCCGTCTGGCCGGCGTTCGAGCTTGATGTCGTAGATGAGGCCGAGATCATAGACGTTGACCGGGATCTCCGGGTCGTAGATGGTTTTGAGGTATTTGACGACCTCTTGATAGACCTCTTCTGGAGTGCCGTATTTTTTGTTGTGATCTTCGACGTCGAGATTTTCGGGATTTTCGACGACGATCTCTTTGTCATCCACTTTGATTATTTCGCTGCTCATCGTTGCTCCTCGTATAGCTCGATAAACTCCTTTTTGATCTCTTCGTCGCCCAGTTTTTCGAAGATTTCGTTGAGGAAGCTAAGGACTAGCATCTCTTTTGCATCCTCTTTGGCGATGCCTCGCTGTCGAAGATAAAAGAGCGCCTCTTCATCCAGATGGCCCGTGGTCGAACCGTGGGTGGCCTCAGTGATGAACTCGGTGTAGATCTCCATCTGAGGCTTGCTGACCATGAAGGCTCCGTCATTGAGGAGGATGGTCTTTGAGTCTTGATAGATGGAGCTGTATTTGGCCGGGTTTTTGACGATCAAGAGTCCATCAAAAATGCCTCTGGCTTTGTCTTTGAGGATGTTGCGTGAGAGCTGGGAGACTTTGGACTCCTTGCCTCTGTTTTCTATGTGGAAGGTGTTTCCAAGACGGCACGACTGTTTGCCAAAAATCACGTGATTGGCGTCGCATTGGGCGTATTGGCCCAAAGTCACATGGTAGTTGTGCAGCGTCTTCGCCTCGCCAAAGTCGAATGTATAGAGCTCAAATCGGGCGTTTTCGTCGCACTTGATACTATGGGATCCGATTTGGGCGAAGTTTTCGATATTGGTGACTCTGTTTTGGATCACTTTGAGTGAGCCGTCCTTGGCTATATCGACGTCGTAGCCGTAAAAATACAAAGACTCCTCCGCCAGCGACAAGAACTCCTCATAGAGTCTTATGTGGGTGTTGGGGGCGATGGAGAGCTTGATGCGATAGGGTACAAAAGCGCCGTTTTTGGTGAATTTTTGGACGATTTTGAGCTGGGTGTCGCTTTCAAGCTCGATATGGATGATATATGGGACCAAGAGATGGTTGATATAGTAGACCTGATCGTAGTGGCTGTCGTCTATGGAGCTCTTTTTCAAAAACTCGACGTAGATCTCTTTAGGTGCTTTGGTGACGACTCCATCGACGATCTCGATATGATCGGCCTCCTCGATCTGCTTGGCGGAGGGAAGGACAAGCTCATAATCCTTGTCGAAAATCGGTCTGATACCAAAGTAGCGATAGTGCTCCGTCTTTGGCGTAGGAAGCCCCATAGAGCGGAGCTTTTGGACGATCGCTTTTTTCTCTTCGTATTCTTCAAGCCGAATATCTAATACTTTCATCACTCTTCCCCAAATATTTTGTATCCCTCTTTTTCAAGAGCGTCGACGATCTCGATACCGCCGGTTTTGAGCACTTTGCCGTCTTTGAGTACATGGACGTAGTCCGGCTGGATATAGTCCAAGATCTTTCGATAGTGGGTGATGATCATGAAGGTGCGATCATCGGTGCGCATCTTGTTGATGGCTTCGCTCACTTTCTTGAGGGCGTCGATGTCGAGCCCTGAGTCGATCTCATCCAAGATTACGAAGTCCGGCTCCAAAATCTCCATCTGCAAGATCTCGTTGAGCTTCTTCTCCCCGCCGCTAAAGCCTTCGTTGAGGCTTCGGTGGATCATCTCCTCGCGCATGCCGAGCTCTTTTATCTTTTCTTTCAGCAGCCTCAAAAACTCCGCCGCATTGAGAGGCGGAAGGCCAAGATGCTTTCTTTTGGCATTGAGAGCGGTGCGAAGAAAGTAGGCGTTGTTGACGCCGGGGATCTCGACCGGGTGCTGAAAGGCCATGAAAATGCCCTCAAGCGCCCTTTCTTCTGGCTCCATATGGGTAATGTCTTTGCCTTTATAGATGATTTTACCTTCAGTTATCTCTACGTCTGGATGGCCGACGATCGCTTTTGAGAGCGTCGATTTGCCCGCGCCGTTTGGCCCCATGATAGCGTGGACCTTCCCTTTGAAAAGATCGAGGTTGATCCCTTTTAAGATCTCTTTTTCACCGATCTTTGCGTGAAGATCTTTGATTTCCATCATTTTTTCCATTTTCTTTGTCATCCTACTGCCCCTTCAAGTGTTAAATCAAGTAGTGCTTTCGCCTCCACCGCAAACTCCATCGGAAGTTTGGAGAGGACATCTTTACAAAATCCATGCACGATCATACTGACCGCATCCTCTTCACTGATACCTCGCTGTCTAAGATAGAAGAGCTGCTCTTCACTGATCTTACTCGTCGTCGCCTCATGCTCCACCTGCGCTCCCGCGCACTTGCTCTCAAGATAGGGAAAGGTGTGAGCCCCGCACCGATCGCCTATGAGGAGGCTGTCACACTCGCTGTAGTTTTTCGCTCCTTCGGCGCTTTCATGGATTTTGACAAGACCTCGGTAGGTGTTTTGTCCCTTTTGGGCGCTGATACCTTTGGAGATGATGACGCTTTTGGTGTTTTTACCGATATGGATCATCTTCGTTCCCGTATCAGCTTGTTGGGCTAGACGGGTGATGGCGACGGAGTAGAACTCTCCTACGGAGTTGTCGCCTTTGAGGATACAGCTGGGATACTTCCATGTGATAAGCGATCCCGTCTCCACCTGGGTCCATGTGATCTTGGAGTTCTCTCCTTCGCAAAGCCCTCGTTTGGTGACAAAGTTATAGATACCGCCTCTGCCTTCGATATCTCCGGGATACCAGTTTTGGATCGTGGAGTAGTTGATATGGGCATCTTTATGGGCGATGAGCTCCACCACGGCGGCGTGGAGCTGGTTTTCGTCCCGGCTTGGAGCGGAGCACCCTTCGTTGTAGCTGACATAGCTTCCCTCATCGGCGATGATGAGGGTCCGCTCAAATTGCCCTGTATTTTGGGCGTTGATACGAAAGTAGGTGCTAAGCTCCATCGGACACTTCACTCCTTTTGGGATGTAAACGAATGTCCCGTCGCTAAAGACGGCGGAGTTGAGAGCGGCGAAGAAGTTGTCGGTCATAGGCACGACGCTAAACATATACTTCTTGATAAGATCCGGATAGTCTCGGATCGCTTCACTGATGGAGCAAAATATGATGCCAAGCTTCGCCAGCTCCTCGACGAAGGTGGTCTTGACCGATACGGAGTCGAGTACAGCATCTACCGCTACACCTGCTAGAGCCTTTTGCTCTTCGAGAGGGATGCCAAGCTTCTCATAGGCTTTGAGGATTTCGGGGTCCACTTCATCCAGGCTCTCCAGAGCCTTTTTGGGTGCCGCCCAGTAGCTGATGGCCTGATAGTCGATGGGAGGGTAGGTGACCTTCGCCCAGTGGGGCTCCTCCATCTTCAGCCACGCATGGTAGGCTTTGAGCCGAAGATCAAGCATCCATTGAGGTTCGTTCTTCTTACGAGAGATGAACTTGATAGTCTCTTCGCTTAGCCCCGGAGGAGCCTTCTCCTCTTCGATATCGATCTCAAATCCAAGATCGTATTCGGAGTTGATGAGTTTGTCGACTTTATCCATTCCCATGGCTTGTCCTTTGCGTTTACTTGGGAGTAATGTAGCATAAATAAGATAAAAAAACTCTTATTTACCCAAGTTAAAATAAGACAAAATTACTCCTAATTAAAAAGCACCCAAATATGGTACAATCTCTTACTAAAAAGGTGTGCGATGGATGTAGTCTCCTTTCTCAAAGCCAATGGCGGCCTCAAAGTCATCGACGACGAACTCGACGTCAATCTCGAAATCCCCCATATCGCCTACATCGAGGTCAAAAAGCCAAACTCCAAGCCGCTGCTCTTTACCAACCCCGTCGATAGAGCACTCAACAAAAAGTATGACTACCCGGTTTTGATGAATATCTTTGCCAACTACGATATCACCACAAAAATTCTTGGCAGACACCCGGACGACATCGCCAAAGAGATAGAAGAGCTCCTCCATCTCAAGCCCCCACAAGATCTCAAAGAAAAACTTGGACTCTTCGCAAAACTTTTCAAGCTCAAAAACGTCTTTCCAAAAAGACTCTCCCAAAAAGGAGCGTGTCAAGAGATCGAGATCGACTCCTTGCACGATCTACCTATCCTCAAGACGTGGCCATTGGATGGTGGCAAGTTCATCACCACCGGGCAGGTCTATACGAAGGAGATCACTGGCACGACGCAAAATGTGGGGATGTATCGGCTCCAAGTGTATGATGATATGCGTCTTGGGATGCACTGGCAGATCCACAAAGATGGGGCACACTTTTTTCATGAATACAAAAAAGCCGGCAAGAAGATGCCAGTGAGCGTAGCGATAGGAGGCGATCCCCTCTATATCTGGTGTGGCCAAGCTCCGCTGCCGCCAAAAGTTTTTGAACTCTTGCTCTATGGCTTCATAAGGGAGCGAAATCCCCAGCTTGTTAAATCTCTCACCAACGATATATGGATTCCTCATGACGTGGATTTCGTGATCGAGGGCTATGTCGATCCGAACGATTTTGAGATCGAGGGCCCTTTTGGGGATCATACCGGCTACTATACGCTTCCCGAAGCCTTTCCCGTCATGGAGGTGACCAAGATTACCGCAAAAAGAGAGCCCATATTTACTGCTACGGTGGTGGGCAAGCCGCCGCTTGAAGATAAGTATATGGGATGGGGGACTGAGCGAATCTTTTTGCCCCTGCTCAAGACCACCGCCAGCGATCTTATCGACTACCATATGCCGGAAAACGGCGTCTTTCACAATCTCATACTCTCCAAAATGGAGGTGCGCTACCCGGCTCACGCCAAGCAGTTCATGCACGCCTTTTGGGGTGTGGGGCAGATGAGCTTCGTCAAGCATGCTATCTTCGTGGGCGAAGATGCGCCGGAGCTTACAGACTATGAGGCGATAAGCCGCCATATTCTCGATAGAGTCAGTAGCGAGAGGGTGCTCATTAGCGAAGGGGTGGTCGATCATCTCGATCACGCAAGTCCCAAGCAGTTTGAGGGGGGGAAGCTTGGCCTCGACGCTACGGGTGATGTGGTGGAAGAGGGTGTAGAGGAGCTTTTGAGCGATGAGGAGCTGCTTGCTAGGCTTCAAAAAATAGACCAAAATATTGTTCATATAAAGCAATATGAAATAGAGTCGAAGACCCCCGTCGTCGTGGCGGCTTATAAAAAGAGGCGCTGCGTCCAAGAGCTCTTCGATGAGGTGGAAGCTCTTCAAAAACATATCAAGCTCTTGGTCGTCGTCAACGACTTCGACGATATCGACAATCCCTATATGCTCATCTGGCGGGTGGTGAACAATATCGACGCCAAAAGAGACGTGCGGCTCAAGCCCTTTATCATGATCGACGGCACCAATAAAGATCCAAAACTTGATGACTTTCCAAGGGAGTGGCCGCCAGATGTGGTGTGCGATAGGGAGGTGATAGAGCGGCTCAGGGAGCAGGGGCTCTTGGATGTAGACGAGGAGTTTTTGCGCCGTTATGGAGTTGTATAGAGACTATTTCAAAAGTCCTGTGGGGCTTTTGGAGGTGGTGGCGGATGAGGAGTCGATCTTGGAGATAGGTTTGGTCAAAGAGGTGAGCCCCGCGCTTACCAATGAGCTCACCGCTCTTGGTATGAGGTGGCTTGAGAGCTATTTTGCCGGGAAGCCTATGGCTTTGGGGCTTCCTTTGCGCCCGGCATCGACGCCGTTTTTAGAGAAAGTGCGCGAAGCGGTGATGAGGATAGATTTTGGGGAGTGTCGAAGCTACAAGGATATAGCCAAGATCGTAGGAAGCCCTAAAGCCTACCGGGCGGTGGCGATGGCGATGAAGAGAAATCCATATATGATCTACGTGCCTTGCCACAGGGTCGTAGGCTTGGGAGGCATAGGGGGCTATACGCCCGGGGTCGAGATCAAAAAGAGACTATTGGAGTTTGAGAAGTGCGAATCGATAAATTTATGAACGCGGTCAATATCGTCAAGCGACGAAGCGTAGCCCAAGATATGCTAAGAAGCCAGGTGGTCTATCTCAACGATCAGCTCGCCAAGCCCTCAAAAGAGGTCAAGGTAGGAGACATCATCACCATAAAATATCTCAAAGGCGAAAAACGCTATAAAGTATTGCAGATTCCAAGCGTCAAAAACATTCCAAAAGCAAAAATGGATGAGTATGTCAAGGAGCTTTGATGGAGCATCATAGTGATATATTTTTGATCTTACTTTTAGTGCTTTTTAGCGCCAAACTCTTTGGGGAGATCTTTCGCAAGCTCTCACTCCCCTCGGTATTGGGCGAGCTTTTGGCTGGTATTATCCTTGGGCCATCGGTGCTGGGATGGGTCGAGCCAAACGAGGTGCTCAGACTCTTAGCGGAGATCGGGATCATCTTGCTTTTGTTTGAGGTGGGCTTCGAGACCGATATCAAAAGGATGATGCAAGCTGGGTGGATGAGCGCCTTCGTGGCCGTGGCCGGCTTTATTTTTCCCTTCGTTTTGGGAGCGATGGTAGCGTATTATCTTTTTGATTTTGAGCTTATCATGTCCCTATTTATTGGTGGCACGATTACGGCTACGAGTATCGGTATCACCGTGCGGGTGCTCAAAGATATTGGCAAGCGAGATACGCTCGAAGGCGAGATCGTCGTAGGCGCAGCGGTCCTGGACGATATTTTGGGCGTGATACTGCTTGCTATTTTGTATGAGTTTTCCAAGTCTGGGCAGGTGAGTTTGAGCGAGATTGGGAGCGTCATGCTCTTTATCGTCGGCTTTTTTGTGCTGGCTCCCGTTTTTGCCAAGGTTATCGCCATCCTTATCCAAAAATACCACGCCAATAATGAAATCCCCGGCTTCTTGCCAAGTGCTATCTTTATGCTGGTGCTCTTTTTTGGATGGCTTGCCAACAAACTTGGAGCCCCGGAGATTTTGGGCGGATTTGCAGCGGGAGTGGCGCTTTCTAGGCGATTTTTTGTCCCCTTTGGTATGGCGCTGGCAAATCATATCAAGTTTACCAAAAAGGTCGAAGAGGAGATCACGCCGCTGGTGCATCTATTTACTCCCTTTTTCTTCGTGATGGTGGGGCTTTCGATGAACCTCAAGGAGATAGAGTGGGGCAGCTGGACTATCTGGCTGCTCTTTGGCGCTATTTTCTTGGTGGCAGTGATAGGTAAGATCGCAGGGGCTATGGTGCTGCCACTGGAGTGGAAGAAGCGACTCATCGTTGGC
>PUXX01000027.1 GCA_009659895.1 Campylobacterota bacterium | reverse complement strand
AGCTACGAGCGCATGAAGACAAGTGGCACGCCCGAGAGGAGTCGAACCTCTAACCTACGGATCCGAAGTCCGTTGCTCTATCCAATTGAGCTACGGGCGCATAAAACAACCTAACTGCTTCTATCAAAACAACCCGGCCCAAAATCTATGGGGTGGATGACCGGACTCGAACCGGCGACCCCCAGAGCCACAATCTGGTGCTCTAACCACCTGAGCTACACCCACCACATGAGTGTGAAAATAGTTGAATAAATGGTCGGGGCGGAGGGATTTGAACCCCCGACCCCCTGGTCCCAAACCAGGTGCGCTAACCAGGCTGCGCTACGCCCCGACAAGTTGGACTGAAATTATATGGAAAAAAGCCTTTTTTGTCAAGAATTGATATAATATCAAAAACTCTTTCACAGGAGCTGTTTTGAAAGTACAAAGATTTAGCAAGATCGGCTTCATCCTGGCTGCTGCCGGGAGTGCCGTGGGGCTTGGAAACATCTGGAAATTTCCCTATATGACAGGCGAATACGGAGGGGGGGCTTTTGTGCTGGTCTACCTCATCATCATCGCCTTTGTCGGCTTTTCGGTGATGATTGCCGAGATGCTCATAGGAGCCCTGGGTCGCAGCGATACGGTCACCAGCTTTGAAAAGCTCGCACCCCCAAACAAGAAGTACTGGAAACTGGCCGGATTCATGGGCTTTAACGGCATCATCATCATGACCTTCTATTCAGTGGTGATCGGCTGGATTTTCTACTATCTCTACTCCCTTCTTCGAGGGCTTCCCACATCCACCGATCAGGCCAAAGCTGCTTTCGACAATCTTGTCGGCAACGAAGTGCTGGCCCAGATCTTCTTCCATACCCTTGCCGTAGTCATTGTAGGCTACATCGTCTATCGAGGGATCAAAGGAGGGATCGAGCGCATCAACCTCATCCTCATGCCAGCTCTCATGCTCATCCTCTTTGGCCTGCTCGCCTATGCCATGACGCTTGACGGGTTCAAAGAGGCTTTGAGCTTCATGTTCGAGCCAAAGTGGGAGAAGCTCAACTCCGAAGCGTTTGTCAGAGCGGTAGGCCACTCCTTCTTTACCCTCTCGCTCGGTATGGGGGCTATCATGACCTACGCCGCCTCTTTGCCCAAAGAAGCCAGCATCACCAAGACCGCCTTTATCGTCACTTTCATGGACACGCTCATCGCTTTGGTGGCAGGGCTTGTGATTTTTAGCTTTTTGTTTCAGTTTGGAGCCAAGCCGGGGCAAGGGCCGGGACTGGTCTTTATCTCCTTGCCCACCATCCTCAACAACTTCGGCACTCTTGGGATTTTCTTCGCCCTGCTCTTTTTCTTAGCCTTAGCCTTTGCCGGTATCACCTCGGCCATCAGCTTGGTCGAGCCGGTCGTCCAATACCTCATCGATCGCTTCCATATGACACGGACCAAAGCGGTCATCTTCATCAGTTTCATCTACTGGCTGGTAGGTGTGGGAGCGATCCTCTCATACTCCAACGCATGGGGCAAAATCTTTAGCATCGGGGGCAAACCGCTCTTCGATATACTGGAGTATACGACAGATTCGATCTTGCTTCCTCTTGGAGGGCTTCTCATCGCCATATTCGTCGGTTATGTGATGCAAAAGTCCCAAGTCAAAGCCCACTTGCAAACCTTCAACGAAATGAATCCGACCATGTATAGGATCTGGTATTTCTCCATCCGCTACATCGCTCCTTTGGCTCTGCTTTTTATGATGCTCAATCTCTTAGGAGTCATCGAGCTATGAGGATCCTTTTTGCCCTTCTTTGGGCGGCGGCCCTCTTTGGCGCCGAGCTTTTCAACGGCACCACCTACATCACCCATTATCGCTCAACTATCCAGTCCGTCTACCCCTACACCACCGTAGGCTCCTTGGCTATCTTCCCCATCGACTACCATGCCAAAGGAAAGCGGACCATCTTCATCGACGGCGAACCTATCACCCTCCTCATCAAACCCAAAAACTACCCCAAAGAGCGTATCCGCGTCCCAAAGTCCAAGGTTCACCCTCCAAAAAGCCTCCAAAAGCGCATCAGCGCCGAATACAAAGAGGCGATGAAGATCTACGCCACCACCACGCCTATCAGCTACATCCACAAGCCTTTTGTCCTGCCTCTATCCACACCCATCACCAGCAGCTATGGAAACGCCAGACTCTTCAATGGCTCCTTGAAAAGCTTTCACTCCGGCACCGACTTCAAAGCCAAAGTTGGCACCCCTATCAAAGCTATCAACGACGGCAAAGTGGTCTTGGTCAAGGATCGCTACTACGCCGGAGGCTCGGTGATCGTCGATCATGGACGAGGGATATACAGCTGCTACTACCATCTAAGCAAGTTTTTGGTAAAAAAAGGAGAGAAGGTCAAACGGGGGCAAATCATCGCCAAAAGCGGCAAGAGCGGCAGAGTCAGCGGCCCTCACCTGCATCTGACCATCAAGATAAAAGGGATCAGCGTTGATCCCCTTCAGTTTATAGAAGCCTTCAACGCTAAAATATCATCCCCTCGGTAGGGCTGCTGGCGGTCGCGTAGGGCTTTTTGGGGATACGCCCTGCCAGATAGCTCATGCGTCCCGCCTTGACGGCATGTTTCATCGCTTCGGCCATGAGGATCGGATTTTTGGCTTGGGCGATGGCGGTGTTGGTAAGCACTCCATCAGCTCCTAGCTCCATAGCGATCGCCGCGTCACTGGCGCACCCGACTCCCGCATCGACGATAACCGGCACACTCACCGCCTCTTTGACGAAGACTACGTTGTAGCGGTTTTGGATCCCAAGCCCGCTGCCAATAGGCGCTGCCAGAGGCATCACCGCCGCGGCTCCTGCGTTTTCAAGCTTTTTGGCTACGATCGGATCGTCGTTGGTATAGGCCATGACGGTAAAGCCCTCTTTGGCGAGCACCTCACACGCCTCGATGGTCTCGATGACATCGGGATAGAGCGTCTTTTCCGTATCGCCGATGATCTCGAGCTTGATGATGTCGATCCCGGTGGCTTCTCTTACCATACGAAAAAGGGTGATCGCCTCTTCGGCGGTGGTGCATCCGGCGCTATTTGGCAAGAGCTGGACGTTTGAGTCTTTGAAATAGTCCATGAGGTTCTCTTTATTAGGATCGGTGATGTTGACCCGGCGCACCGCCACGGTGATCATCTCCGCTCCGCTGGCGATCGTAGCGTCGTAGGTGGTTTTGAAATCTGGATACTTCCCGCTTCCTACAATCAACCTACTGGTAAACTCATACTTTCCGACTTTCAAGATATCAGCCATCTGCGCTCCTAATAGGATATAATTTGTCTTATTTTACTTTAAAATCCCTTTCAAGTCAAAAGACTATAATACTCCTATGGAATATGAACTCTTACAATCCCTGCTCATCGCTCTTGCCATCGGATTTATGATAGGGCTGCAAAGAGCCCTGTCCAACATGCTCAAAAACGAGCCTGTCATCATGGGCAGCCGCACCTTCGCCCTCATCGCTCTTAGCGGCTACGTAGCGGCCTATCTATCCCAAGAGTATGAGTGGATCGTAGCCGCCGCTTTCTTGGGCGTAGTGGCGGTGAGTACCTTGGCCTACTACTCCAAAGTGGCACTCTACAAAAAAAGCGGCGTCACCACGCAAGTGAGCGCACTCGTGACCTTTTTGCTAGGCGTCATGGTCTACGAAGGGCATGAAGCTTTCGCCATCACCATCGCCACCATCATCATAGCCCTCCTGGAGCTCAAATCCAGACTCCAAAAGTTCGAACGCCATATCTCCCCCACCGACATCAACTCGGTGGTGCTTTTGCTGGTGATGACCTTCGTGATTTTGCCAATCCTCCCCGATCGCTTCATCGACCCTTACGGCCTTTTCAATCCTTACAAAACGTGGCTCATGGCCGTGGTGATCGCTTCGATTAGCTTTATTGGCTACATAGCGGTGAAGGTCTTTGGCCACAAGCACGGCCTCTTTCTCACCGGGGCTGCCGGAGGGCTTATCTCCTCCACGGCGGTGACTATTACGCTATCAAAAATGTACGCCAACCAACGAAGGCTGGTAGAGGCCTTCACCGCCGGTATCGCCATCGCTTGTACTTTCATGTTCTTGCGAGTGCTTCTTGAGGCCTTCGTGGTCAACCCAGACTTAGCCGCCAAGCTCTCCGTCCCCTATCTTGCCGCCTCTTTTGTCGGGCTTTTGTATGTCTATGTTCTCTATAAAAAAATCAAAGAGCCCAATATCGAGATCAAAGACGAGACCCTCTCCAAAAATCCCTTGCAACTTAGCGAAGCGATCAAGTTTGGGCTGCTCTTTGGGATCATCTACGGAGCTATCAAGGTGGTGGAGCACCGCTACGGAGATATCGGCGTCTATGTGATCTCTTTTCTCTCTGGCATCACCGACGTGGACGCCATTACGCTGTCTCTTAGCGAAATGGCCAAAAAGAGCCTCTCGCCCCATGCGGCGATGGCCGGGATCGTCATCGCTTCGGTCACCAACTCATTGGTCAAATTAGCCATCGCCTTCTATCTTGGAGGCGCGACTCTTGGCAAGAGGCTCTCGCTCTTTTTCGCTCTGACACTCGGTGTCATGATCGCCGGGCTGCTTCTTGTGACAAGAGGCGCAATATGACCTTGGGGTAGAGATCGTACTCGATCTCGTGAATCTTCGCCTCGAACTCCTCCAAGCTCTTTTGATCTTTACGAAAACAGGCTTGATCGATGATCTCCCCGCTATCCAACTCCTCGCTGACCCAATGCACCGAGACTCCGGCCACTTTCATGGGGCTTTCGAAACTGCGCTCAATCGCTTTGGCCCCCTTGAAAAGCGGCAGGAGTGAGGGGTGGATATTGATAGCGTTGGTGATAGCTTGTGTAAAGACGGGGGTGAGGATACGCATAAATCCGGCCAATACCACCAAGTCCGGATCGACCTCTTCGATCGATCGCACCAATGCTTCGTCGAAGGCCTCACGGGTGGGGAATTTTTTGTGATCGATCACCTCCACCTCCACGCCGTATTTTTTAGCTCGTTCGATCCCTTTGGCAGAAGGGTTGTTGGTGATCGCCCTGGCGACGAGGAGCTCTTTGTCATGGAGCTTTTGGATAATGTTTTCGAGGTTGGTGCCGTTGCCGCTAAATAAAATCACGATTTTCTTCATAGCTCTCCTACCGCCTCGATGAGATCAAGAGGCGTGAGGGCGTAGTTGGCCCTCTTGACCTTCCTGGCCGCCAAGGTATGGGCCAAAGAGCCTTGTATCGCCGCTGCTAACGGAGAGTAGCCCTGGGCTAAAAGAGCGCCGATGAAGCCGGTGAGCACGTCGCCGCTCCCCCCTTTGGCCAAGGCGTTGGTGCCAAGAGGGTTGACGAAGAGCTGATCACCTTGGGCGATGATAGGGTTGGCTCCCTTGAGCACCAAGACGGCGTCGGGATACTTTTGGCAAAAGAGTTTGGCGGCATGCACGCGATCTCTTTGGATCTCTTCGACGCTAAGCTCGGCGATGCCGCAGAGCTTGAGAAGTGAGCTAAACTCCTTTGGATGGGGCGTCAAGACGATTTGAGAGCGCTTAAGAAGCTCCAAAATCTTCTCGTCATAAAAGAAATCGGCGTCCACCACCACCGGCAGATCGTTGTCTAGCACCAGCCGCTTGAAGTCGTCGTCGCTGTATTCTAGCCCAAGCCCCATGCCGACCGCCAAGGCCGTGGTCTTTGGAGGAAGGGCGGAGGAGTGCATCAGCTCGTAGGGCACTTGAATCGGCTCATAAGTGACCACCGTCACCAGCCCGGCCCCAAAGCGAAGGGCCGCCGAAGCGGCCATGATCGCCGCTCCCTCTTTCTCTCCGGCGATGACGCTCAGATGCCCGTAGGTGCCTTTGTTGCTGTTTTGGCGATCTCGGTAGGGGGGATGAAAATCCTCCCGCTCCAAGAGCTTCATATCGCTGGGCTCCTCATAAAGCATATTGCTCACTCCCAAGTCCGCTACGATCACATCTCCTACGTAGTCCTTCGCCATATCCATATAAAGTGCTGCCTTTCTGGCTCCCATCGTCACCGTCACGTCGGCTCTGAAGGCTATGGGCAAGGGAGCGCCCCTGGAGTCTATGCCGGTAGGTATGTCACAAGCGATCTTCAAAGCCTCAAGCTCATTGAGGCGCTCGACAAGATGGGCAATATCCTCTCTAAGGGGCTTGGAGAGGCCGGAGCCAAAGAGAGCGTCCACCACCACATCACCTCCAAGATCGTCGCTCAGCTCCCCTCCACAAGCATAGAAGCGCTCAAGCTGGAGTTTGCACATAGCGCTTTTGGCTCCAAGAGGCATAAAGAGGCGCACGTCGTATTCACCCAGCAGCTGCCTGGCCGTCGCCACCCCATCGCCTCCGTTGTTTCCGGGTCCGGCTACGATGAGTACACCAGATCCCGGATCTACACGCTCCTTGATAAGCCTCGTCATAGCCGAAGCGGCGTGCTCCATCAAGATATCTTCATTTAGGTTGTAGAGATCATAACACTTTCTATCCAGATGATCCACGCTCTCAAACAGATTCTTCATATCTCTCTCCTAAGGCTTGGGCGAATTTACTTCTTGCAAAGAGGCTAAATTTCTTGAACAGATCGCTTTGGTACTTGTCCTTGTAGTAGACTTGGTAGAAGTCCCTTCCAAACTCGAAGCCTTTGATTTTAAGCTCAAAAAGCTCTCCTTTTTCGATCCTGTCTCTGACGGCTATCTTGCTGACACAACTAAGACTATCTTCTACTTCTTTGAGCACGCTAATAATCGCTTCGGTGTGGCGGAGTTCCAGGTAGATATTGAGATCGGCGGCGAATTTGCCAAGACGCTTGATGAACTCTCCCTTGGTACCGCTCCCCTCCTCGCGCAATATCCACTTCTTTGGCAAGAGTGTGTCGATATAGTGCTCTTTCTTTTTCGCCAGCTTCTTATCTCCCGTCACCACGACCAGCTCGTCCTTGCCCATCGGCGTGATGTGGCACTCGGGACAAAATATCTCCCCTTCGATGTAGCCAAGGTCCACCTCGCCGCTTCTTGCCATCTCCATCACCTCGGCGGTGTTGCCGATCTTCATGGAGATTTTGACTTCTGGGTAACGCTCCATATATTCGCAGATGATATTGGGCAAGATATAGTCGGCTATGGTGGTACTGGCCCCCACGACCAGTTTTCCTTTGTTCTCCTGGCTCATGAACTCTGCCTCGATATCTCGAAGGCGCATGATAAGAGGCTCGATCTCTTCGAAAAAGGCCCTTCCCTTTTCGTTGAGCACCAGCTTCTTTTGCACTCTCTCAAAGAGCTTACAACCCAAAATCGACTCCAGCTCCTTGAGCGACATCGACACCGCCGACTGGCTCAGTCCAAATTTCTTCGCCACTTGGGTTAAGTGTCCTATCTTTGCCACCTCCAAAAAGAGCTCCATTTGGCGCAGCGTTATTTTCATCCCCACCCTTTTTCAAAAATTTTTAATATTATATAACATTTTATTTATTTTACTTATTAAACGAAAGGATTTATAATAACGCATTAATGAAACTAAAAGGAGCGGTATGGCGTTTAGCAAGGAAAACATCAAATATACCCTCAACGGGATCCTTTTCGTCGCCCTTTTCACCATTGCGGCGATTCAGATCTCGGAGGTGGGATTTATCAAGAAGCTGGCCATCAGCCCTCTTATCATCGGTATCGTCATCGGGATGTTCTACGCCAACACCTTGCGCAGCCACATCCCAAAAGAGTGGGTGCCGGGCATCGTCTTTAGCTCCAAACAGCTCCTGCGCTTCGCCATCATACTCTACGGCTTTCGCATCACCTTCCAACAGATCGCAGAAGTCGGCATGGCAGGGCTCATCGTCTCGGTGGTGATGCTGAGCACCACATTCGTTCTTGGATGGTGGGCTGGAGTCAAGCTCTTCAAGCTCGATCGAGATACCTCAATTCTTTGTGCCAGTGGATCCAGCGTCTGCGGCGCGGCGGCGGTGCTTGCCACGGAGCCGGTGCTCAAGGCCGAGCCCTACAAAAGCGCCGTGGCGGTAGGGACGGTGGTGCTCTTTGGCACCATCGCCATGTTCACCTACCCAGCCCTTTACAAAGCCGGTATCTTGGATATGGATCCGGCCACTTACGGGATCTATGTCGGCGGCACGGTCCATGAAGTGGCCCAAGTGGTAGCGGCGGGAGGAGCCATCGGAGGAGCGGCGGCGGACAACGCAGTGATCGTGAAGATGACCAGAGTCATGATGATAGCGCCCCTGCTCATCATCCTTGGGATCTTGATATCCAAAAGCAGCGCCAAAGAGGCAGAAAAGAGCAAATTCAAAATCTCCATTCCTTGGTTTGCGGTCTGGTTCATCGTCATGGCCGGGGTCAACTCCCTCATCCACGACATCGAACAGGTCAAGCCCATCATCGGATGGATCAACGATTTTGATACCTTCTTGCTGACTATGGCGATGACGGCGCTTGGTATGGAGACCAGCGTGGAGAAGTTCAAGCAAGCAGGTGCCAAGCCGGTGGCGTTGGCTGCGCTCATGGCCGTCTGGCTCATGGTAGGAGGCTACTTCGTCACCAAGTGGACGGTAGCGGCTTTTGGGGCTTAGGACTCCTTGAGCTCTATTTGCTGAGGCTCTTGGGGCTTGGCCTCCTCTTTGTGCTTGCACACCCCATCAAACACCCCGCTCTCTTGAATGATGAACTTCTTCGCACACACATCCCCCACCACTCTACCACCACTAAGTATCTCCGCCACGTCGCAGTCGATACTCCCTAGCACCATTCCACTGATCACTACCTTGGCGGCGCTGATCTCTCCTCGAAACTTCCCGCTCTTGCCGATAGAGACCGCTTTGGTGCTGGTCACTTTGCCTTCGACCTCCCCATCGATGTGGAGGTTTGAGTCGAGCTCGAACTCTCCGACGACTCTTGCTTGGGCCGAAATGACGGTGGTCTCTTTAGAGACGGGATGGTTGTGAGCGCTTTTACCAAAGATTCCCATGGCACTCGCCTCTCTTTTTTGAAGATTGTATAAAAGTCATTTTCACTCCATTTGATGAAATGGTAGGGATTGAGGGGCTTTGAGTCGTAGCGTACCTCGTAGTGGAGGTGCTGCCCGGTGCTAAGCCCGCTATTTCCCATATAGCCTATAATATCACCTTTTTTTATAAAATCACCTTTTTTGACGACGATCTTGCGAAGATGGGCGTAGAGGGTCTTGAACCCAAAGAGATGATTGATACGCACCACGTTGCCGTATCCATAGCGGCTTATCCTAGCTTGAGAGACGATCCCATAGGCAGTGGCTCTAATAGGGATCGTCCCAGATCCGCTGATGTCGATGCCAGGATGGAGTTCTCTTTTTTTGAGGATGGGATGCTTGCGCCATCCAAAGGGGGCGGAGATGGTGAGTTTTGGGACCGGGCTGCCCGATGGGACCAGATCCAGGATAAGGGCTCTATCCTGAGGGCTTAGACGTTTGATATCGGTGGGTGGCTTGAAAAACTCCTCTTTGAGCTGAAGCTTGGCCTCTAGGTCATCTATCTTGGAGCCAAGAGTCTCTAGCTGGCTCTTTTTCTCAAGAAGCCTGAGATTAAGAGCCCTCAGCTCTTCGGCAAGCTCTTGGCTTTGGCGATGGAGGGCACTTTTTTCTTTTTCTAGTTGTTCTCCTTTGGAGTGGAGATAGTCGATATAAAAATACCCCACCCCAAAGGCTGCGATCACCAAAAGCAGCAGCCCTCCTATGAGATGCTTGATGATCTGGCGTACACTATAGTGCTTGGTGCCATGGACGGTGGTGATGGAGATAAAATATCTGTCTTTCATCGTCTTCGATACCCAAAAGCTTCCAGGATCTCCTTTTTGGTGATGAGATCCTTTTGAGCCAGATCTGCGATGGTGCGGGCTACCTTTTTGATATTGGCGATGGATCGCTGGGAGAGTCCCATACTCTTGGCCGATCGCTCTAGTATCTCTTTCGCCTCATCCTCCATCGTGCAGTAATGCTCTATCTGCGCCTCATCCAGCCAGCCATTGAACTCCTTCTGTCCACGTCTTAGACGAAAGCCAAAGGCCTGGAGGATCTGCTCATGAATCTGGGCAGAGTCTATATCTGCCTCATCTGTAGGATCACTTCGATCCATCCGCACATAAAGCTCAATCCTATCCAGCAAGGGCTCACTCAAGCGGCCCTTGTAGCGCCTGATCTCCACCTCGCTACAGCGACACTCTTGAGTAGTGCTAAAAAGATTGCCACAAGGACAGGGGTTTTGAGCGGCTGCGAAGAGAAACTTGGTAGGATACTCCACCTTGGCCTGGACTCTGGAGATGAGCACTCGCCTATCTTGCAGAGGCTCTCTCAAAGCCTCCAGCGCACTCTTGCTAAAGTGGGGCAACTCATCAAAAAACAGTATCCCAAGATGGGCCAGCGCCACCTCTCCTGGTCTAGCTGCCGTGCTTCCACCACCAAAGAGACTGGCCTTAGACGATGAGTGGTGAGGGGATCTAAAGGGACGCAGGGGAGTGAATGTGGGCTCCTTGCCCTCTAGTGCTTCCATCTTCGCTACCTCCAAGATCTCATCGATCCTCATGGGAGGCAGAATATAGCGCATACGCTTGACGATCATGCTCTTGCCACTGCCAGGGCTGCCCTCAAACAAGATATTGTGCATCCCAGCAGCTGCGATCATGGCCGCTCGCTTGGCCATGGACTGGCCAAGCACCTCTTTGAAATCCAGAGGATAGTGGGTCGTGTAGTAGGCGTCGCCCACTTTTGGGTAGTCAAACTCTCTCTTTGGCTCTGGGATGAGCCTCTTGTGAGTGAAGATATCGATCGCTTCTTGAAGGTGCGAAGCGCTATAGAGGGTGACGTTGGGGATGGCGCTAAGCTTCTTGGCAGCGCTCCTTGGAGCGAAGATCCTCACGGGTCTTTTGGCTAGGGATAAGACGATAGGGAAGATATCTCTACTCTCCTTGATCGTCCCATCAAGTCCCAATTCACCGAAAATAAAGATATCTTCCATATCGAGACGCTCTTTTTGCAAGGCAATGGAGAGCGCGATAGCCAAATCAAAATGACTTCCACTCTTTTTAAGGTCACTGGGAGCCAGATTGATGGTGATCTTCTTGGGAGGAAAGGAGAATCCACAAGCTTGCAGGGCCGATTTGACCCGCTCTTTGGCCTCTTGGATGGAGTTGGAGGCAAGACCTACGATACTAAAGGAGGGCAGAGCCCTTAAAAAGCTGCTCTCCACCTCCACCACCCTTGCCTCTACCCCATCTAGGGTAGCGCAAAGAAGCCGTCTCAACGCTTCACCTTCACCCTGGCCTTCTTCTTCCACTCTTTTTCAAATTTTTTGCGCTTGAGATAGGGAAGCTTTTCGATAAAGAGATGGCCATCTAGATGGTCCATCTCATGCTGAAGGGCCACGGCCAAGAGTCCCTCGGCCTCAAGACTCTTGGGGTTGCCATATCGATCCTGATACTCCACCCTCACCCACTCCGACCGCTCCACATCCTCATAGTATTCAGGCACACTCAAGCACCCTTCGGTATAGACGATGCTTCCTTTGGATTGGACTATTTTGGGATTGATGATCTCCAAAAGATCCTCTTTGTGCTGGTTGCCCTCTTCGTCGGGGAGATTGATGATGAGAGCACGCAGAGGTACTGCCACCTGGATGGCAGCTAGGCCTATGCCGTTTTTGGCTCTCATGGTCTCGTACATATCGTCCAAGAGCCTGTGGAGCTCCTGATCAAAATGCTCCACTTCGTTTGAGCGCATGAAGAGCCGCTTGTCGGGATAGGTGATGATCTGGCGTATCATCGAGCGCTTTTTTCCAATACCTGATCGATAATGCCGTATTCTTTGGCCTCTTCGGCACTCATATAGAAGTCTCGCTCCGTATCTCGGGCGATCTTCTTGACGCTTTGACCGGTATTTTGGGCCAAGATCTCGTTGAGAATCTTTTTAAGGCGCAAGATCTCCTTGGCCTGGATCTCGATATCGGTAGCCTGGCCCTGGGCTCCCCCAAGGGGCTGATGGATCATGATGCGCGCGTGAGGCAGGGCGTAGCGCTTGCCCTTGGCTCCCGAGCTGAGCAAAAAAGCCCCCATACTAGCAGCTTGGCCTATACAGATGGTGGAGACGTCGGGCTTGATGTAGTTCATGGTATCGTAGATGCTCATCCCGCTGGTGATCACTCCACCTGGGGAGTTGATGTAGAGGTAGATATCCTTATCAGGATCTTCTGCTTCCAAAAAGAGCAGCTGAGCCACGATGGAAGAGGCGACGGCGTCGTTGATCTCACCGCTGAGCATGACGATGCGATCCTTGAGCAGCCTTGAGTAGATATCGTAGCTTCGCTCGCCCCTCCCCGTGCGCTCTATGACAAATGGGACATAGTAGCTCATTGTTCCTCTTTTTTGAGTTTTTTGCCAAGCAGATGGCTCAGGAGTCGATCTTCGATCATAGCCATCTTGATAGCGGGCAAGAGCCCCTGCTTCTGATATGCATCGAGGATCTCTTGAGGGTTTCTGCCCATCTGAAGTGCTTCATAGTAGATGGTCTGGACCACCTCTTGGTCATCTACTTTTATATTCTCCGCCTTAGCCAAGGCGTCGACGATGAAGGTGGCCTTGACACTTTTCTCGGCCTCTGGGCGAAGCTCCTCACGGAGGGCTTTGAGCTTGTCTTCATTTTCTCTAAGCTCCTTGATCTCCTCTTCGCTCATCTGGGCCGCTTTGTTGTTGAGCTGGACATCGATCTCTTGCTCGACGATGTTTTTGGGCAGATCAAACTCAAACTTCTCCACCAAAGCTTCCAAAAGCTTTGGCTTGAGCTCTTCGTTGTAGAGCCTGGAGAGCTTCTCGGCTTTGAGCTGTTTCTTGATCTCGGCCTTGACATCCTCCAGGGTCGCATCCTCTTTTTGTGGAAGCATCTTTTTGGCCAGATCGTCGTTGAGCTCTACTTTTTCTTTCTCCTTGATAGCGTGGAGTGTCACGTCAAAGAGGGCCTTCTTGCCAGCTAGATCCTTGTTGGGATAATCTTCGGGGAAGGTGACTTCGATGGTCTTGGTCTCACCCTTGTTCATCCCGACGATCTGCTCCTCAAACCCTGGGATAAACTGCCCGCTTCCCAGTCTTAGCTCAAAGTTTTCGGCGCTTCCTCCCTCAATAGGGGTACCATCTTCTAGTCGCCCTTTGAAATCAATCACTACCAGATCGCCCTCTTTGGCCACCTTGCGTCTTGGATTTTCCACAAACTGTGCCATAGACTCAGCAAGCTCCTCAAGGCGCTTTTGGACCTCTTCGTCACTGACTTCTGGCTCTTCGAAATCTGGGATGAGATCTTCGTAGCCTTCAATATCTATCTGGGGTCTTAGGCCGATCTCCAGCTCCATCTCTATCCCCTCATCACCCTTTTCAAACTTCGTAAAGACCGGCTCTCCTAGCATATCCTCCTTCGATACGCCAAGATCCTCCAAAGCCTTATCTATGGCTTGACGAATGAGCTCTGCTTCGGCGTCTTGGTCGATCTTGTCTCCATAGCGTTTCTTCACTACAGCTACGGGAACCTTGCCCTTGCGAAATCCTGGGATATTCATAGTCTTTGCAAGCTCTTTGGCAATGCTTTCGCTCTTTTTTGCGATCTCCTCTTTTGTGATTTTCGCTTCTACTTTTGCGTTGGCGTTGTCAATCTTGGTGGCTTTAATCTCCATTGAGTCCCTTTGTGAAAAATTTAGTCCTTATTTTATCAAAATTTTGTGTTAAAATGGATCAAAAAAGTTTGGAGCGTCGATGGAAGAGAAAAAATCATTCGAAGAGGCGGTACGTACCATACTCACAATCATAGGAGAAGATCCAGATAGAGAGGGCCTCCTCAAGACTCCCCAGAGGGTCTACAAAGCCTTCTTGCATCTGACTCAAGGATACCATCAAGACCCAAAAGAGATCTTGGGTGAGGCTCTTTTTAGCTCCACCAACGACGAGATGGTACTAGTAAGGGATATAGAGTTCTACTCTTTGTGCGAACACCATCTCCTCCCTATTATCGGCAGAGCCCACGTAGCCTACATCCCCGACGGCAAGGTGGTGGGTCTGTCCAAAATCCCCAGGATGGTGGAGGTCTTTGCCAGACGGCTTCAGATCCAAGAGCAGATGACAGAACAGATAGCCGACGCACTGATGGAGACGGTCAATCCAAAAGGCGTGGCGGTGGTCTTGCAGGCTCGCCATATGTGCATGGAGATGCGTGGGGTGGAGAAGATCTGCTCCACGACTGTTAGCTCCGCACTGCGAGGTGTCTTCAAGGAGAACCTCAAAACAAGAGAGGAGTTCTTTAGCTTAGTGACCTCCCCTCAGCCCAATCGCTTCTAGTCCTTGCAAAGCCCCTCGGCTTTGGCCAAAGCCAAGATCTCATCTAGATGGATTGCCCGCTCATCGGCCGGATCGTACTCCTTGGATCGGCACTTCTTGCAGCCCATACCGGCGTTTGTGGCATCCATGAGTGATTCCATGTCGCAATGTCCGGCCTTGATGGCGTCTAGGATCTCCTTGTAGGTGACATTGGCGCACTCACACACCACATAGAGCTCATCGATACTTGTGAGTTGATCTAGATGCATTGCTACTCCTTTTTTTATCCTAATAGTAGCAAAATATTCCAAAAATGTGAGCTATCTATGTGGCAAAAACTCAAAACTACTCCTTGGGATCTATACGCAACCGCTCCCCATCAAACTCAAAATCCACAAGATCTTCGATCTGGGTCCAGACAAAATAGCCTCGATCATCCATACCCTCAAGCTTGGCCAAAAGTCTGCCGGAGCTGGAGAGATAGAGCCAGTCGAATGCACCGTTGCCGTAGTTGAAAAAGTATCCATCAGCCTCAAGTACCTTGCCATCGAGGGCCTTGAGATAGGCCGGAGCTTCGTAGGAGACATTTTTGAGCTCTATGATGCCCGCTCTTGCAGCCGGCTCGTAGTAAAGATCCACATCACCCACAAGGGATCGAAGATTGGTCCATCTAAAATAGCCTTGCTCATCCATACCCTCTAGTTTTGCGACGAAAGCTTTGCTAGAAGAGATGTAGATCCAGTCAAATGCCCCATTGCCAAAATGGTAGAAATAGCCATTGACTTTGAACTCCTCACCAAGGAGCTCTGACAAAAAGGCAGGGCCTAGGATACCATCTCCTCCCACTTGATCCTGCGCCGAAGATGAGCTGCTGGATGTGGAGCTTTGCTCACTGGAGCTGGTACTTGAGCTTGAAGCGCTACTTGAAGTGCTGCTGCTAGACGAATTTGAGCTAGAAGTCGAGCTGCTGCTAGAGCTTGAAGTGCTGCTGGACGAACTGGAGCTCTCACCCACTCTTTTGTAGATTTTGAGTCCGGTATCGGGATTGAGAATGTAGACAAGCTCTTCGCTTCCTTGCGCCAGGGTAGCGTAGGTGCCGATATAGCCTCTCAAAAAGGGATGAGCTACATCGGAGATATCAAACACCTCCACCCCCTCTTCTCCCTCGACCGCATAGAGCCTATCACCATCGATAGAAAAAGATTTAGCCGGATGCGAAAGCCGTATCCTAGCAACAAGCTTCAAGAGATTTTTTTGCGTCGGTCTATCGTAGCCAAAATTGTAGATGAAGATATCTTTGGAAGTGAGTACAAAAAGCCGCGCTCTGACCAAAAAGAGATCGGCAAGGCTGGAGCCTATGGATTCATTGTGTTTTTGTGCCACCATACCTTGGATGCCCTCAAACGGCATGAAAAACTTCCTATTCCCATCTTCACCCACTACAAATAGACCACCGGTTCTATCAATTTGTAAGACCACGAAGATATCGTCTTCGAAAACATCATTTTTTATACACTCTACATCAATAATAGAGATATTTTTATCGGTTAAAAATAAATATATATTTTTTTGTTCTGCGTAATAGCTATTATCGGCACGCTTATAGACCAACCCCTTATACAGCTCGCTAAAGAGCTTCCAGTTTCCATGAAATATGTTAAGCCCCAAATAGAGCTCAGCCAAACGAAGATCGCCATTGGGAAAATATGTGACCTCCATGAGATCGAAATCGCCAAACTTAACAGTAAAACCGCGACTTAGAGAGTTAAATACTTTGTTTATTTCCATAATCTCAAATATGTTTTTTCGCTCAATGCCCTGAAGTATCTCCACTCCGGCATAAAAATTATCCAAACCATCCTCCTTTTCCACATACTCAAATCCACCAAAGATCGTATAGACCTTCTGCGCGTCTTCTGTCGTATATGGAGTGACTTCGAGCTTTTTGATATTGCGCATCAAGGTGCTTTGGATCAGTTTGATCTTTTGGATCGATGCAGGATTCGCAACGTCCAAAACATAGACCCCATCCCTCCTATCGGCCAAAAAGACCTTTTGATCGGCCAGTGCGAAAGTGATGGGCTCTATCGTATCATACCCTCCCACATACTCATACTCGTCCTGCGATGGATAGGGGATATCTATGATATCGATATTGGGATCGATAGTGGGCACCTGGGCCATGGCTACACCGACCACAAACACCACCAAGCCAAATATATGCTTTATCGCTCTCATGATCTCCTCCTTTTTCCAAGTATAAAATGTCTTTAATTAAAAAAGCATTAAATTATTAATCATTCGCTTTAGTTACTTGCGATAAGTTTCGATCAAAACAGAACCGATACGATCGAATATAGAGAGAGTTTTTTACCGTTTCTTAAGGATATGTGATGTAGTATTTCGCAAATTAGGAGTAAAATTATCTTATTTAGGAGTGGTCATGAGTGAAGAGGTCAAAGAGCAGAGTTTTAAAGATCTTCCCTTTGAGGAGAAGTACAAAGCGATCGAAAAAGCGATCGATGAGGGTATCCGCCAGTATCTGGTCATGGACGGAGGCAATCTGGAGATCATCGACGTCAAGGAAAATGGAGAGTTCATCGACGTCTATATCCGCTACATGGGTGCCTGCGTGGGATGCGCCAGCGCCACGACGGGGACCCTCTTTGGTATAGAGCACACACTCAAAGAGCGCCTAAACTACCCCAATATCCGGGTCCTGCCTATTTAATGCTATAATCTCTCTTATGAAGCGAGACGATCTTTTTTCCATAGACTTTTGCACACTCGACTATGAGTGTGCCTATCTGCCTGACAAAAAGACACGGATGTACTATCGCTACATCCCAAACGCCACCAAAGAGCTTGCCTCAGATCTGATCAAAAGGGGATGGCGACGGTTTGGTCACTCCTACTTCCACCCTATCTGCCACGGATGCAATGAGTGCAAGAGTCTTCGCATCGATGTAGCAAACTTCAAGCCCACCAAAAGTCAGCGAAGAGCCATCAAGCGCAACAACGACACCCGCATCTATCTCCATACTCCCACTTTGAGTCTTGAGCATGTGGAGCTCTACAACAAATTTCACAAATACAAAGAGCAAAAGAGCGGCTGGAGATACAACGAGATGGATCTTCAGACCTACTATGAGGAGTTTGTCGTCGGTGCCCACGACTTTGGCAAGGAGATCCTCTATATCAAAGATGACAAGATCATCGGTGTCGATCTTGTGGATATCCTAGACGATGGCATCAGCTCCATCTACTTCTATTACGATCCAGACTATGAGAGGCTCTCCTTGGGGATCTACTCCTTGCTTGTCCAAATAGATCTGGCAAAACGTCTGGGACTTAGGTGGATCTATCTAGGATATTGGGTCAATGGATGCGCTTCGTTCGCTTACAAGACCGCCTTTAAGCCTTATGAGCTTCTAGAGGGCTTTCCCCCATTGCACAGCGAACCAAAATGGCAAAGGAGCGACGATGATACGCTATGAGCTCCACTTCGATACCAAAGCTCTTGAGCCCTTGATGCAAAAGGCTTTTGAGAGTCTGGTCCTAGAGCGCCAAAGAGGTGTCACGGGATATTATGATCTGCCCTTTAGCTCTATGAGACTTTTAGAGCGCATCCCCAACTACCCCCATATCAAAAAGATCGCCATCATCGGTATCGGGGGTTCATCCTTGGGGACCAAGGCGATCTATGAGCTTCTTCGACACCGTATCCACCACAAGGAGATCATCTTCCTGGAAAACCCAGACCCCATCGATCTGGAGGACAAATTCTCACGGATCAAAAAGAACGAAACCCTCTTCATCGTCATCTCCAAATCCGGCACCACCATAGAGACCATCTCCATCTTCAAAGCTGCCATCAAGCACTTTGAGCTGGAGTTCCAAAAGGACAACCTCATCTTCATCACCGATCCAGGCTCTCCTCTGGAGCGTCTGGGCAGTGACAAAGGGGTCCCCGTCTACAACATCCCGCCCAACGTGGGAGGACGCTTCTCGGTCCTTAGCGCTGTAGGGATCGTGCCTCTTACCATCGCTGGATTCGATACGGAAAATCTCTTGCTAGGGGCTGGTAAGCTTGTCATCGACTTTTTCGCCCACAGAGCCGACCATATCCTAAAAAAAGCTGCCTTTTATTACAGCCACTATCCCGATATCAAGATGAATGTCCTCTTCTCCTACTCCAGCATGCTTTTGGACTTCAACCGCTGGTATGAGCAGCTTTGGGGGGAGTCCCTGGGTAAAAGAAAAGGAGATGAGAGGATCGGACTCACTCCGATCGCCCATATCGGATCGATCGATCAGCACTCCTTCTTGCAGCTCCTCATCGACGGTCCCTTGGATAAGAGTGTGACATTCCTCAAGGTCAAGGAGTTTCGCAACCATATCAAGATCCCCCAGATCTCCCTGCCCCATCTAGAGTCCACCGACTTCGTCAATGGCCACACCTTCAACGAACTTATCAACAAAGAGTGTGAAGCGACGATGGAGTCGGTGATGATGCAAGGAGTCCCGGTCGATCTCATCGAGATCGGTAGCATCAAGGCCAAAAACATAGGAGAGCTCATCATCTACTACCAGCTCCTCACATCCGCCGTAGGGGCTCTTTTTGGGATCGACACCTACAATCAGCCCGGCGTGGAGCTTGGCAAAAAGATCCTCAAAGAGAAATTTTAAGCCAATATTCATATCGATCGTCCTATCATAGAGAAAGGTCTGGCAAATCCACAAAAAAGGTCTTTCTCATGTTTCGACTCATCACCATCCTCACACTTTTAGGCCATCTATGGGCTAGCGACAGAGTGGCTCATCTCATCCCTACCCCATCTAGCGCCATCGCTCTAGATCCTGCCAAAGCGCTTTTGCTGGTTTCGTCAAAGAAGCACGTAGCTATTGTTTATGATATCTCCAAGCCCCTATCCCCAAAACAGATCGGGCGCTATTTGACCAGCTCCAACGTAGCCGATATCGCCCTTTGGGAAAATTACGCACTCCTGCTCCTTCACGGACTTGAGGATACTTCGACTATCACGATCCTGGATATCAGCGATCCTGCCAGCCCCACACCCATAGGGCAAAAATCTCTCGATCAGATCCCCCTCACATGTGCCGTGGAAAATGACTTCGTCGTCGTGGCCTCCTACGATCCCACAAGCGCAAGGGATCTTGTCTCCATCATCGATCTCCAAGATCCGACCAGGCCCACGGTCACCGCCACTTCCTTGCCACCAGCCCCCGCTAAAGAGATCAGCACCATCTCTTCATCCCCCACCTATTTCATAGGATTGATGGCCCTGGGACACAAAGGTATCGGAGCCTTTGAGGTCTTTTGGAACGGCACTCTCCATGCCCAGCGTATCCCTTTGATACCTGGAATCTCCATCGAGACCGTATCGGTCATCGACGAGGAGCACTGGTGCTTTGGCGGATCCTATCTCACCAAGACCGGTGAGCATGACGGCGGACTCTATGGGATCACAGATGGTGATGAGATCTATCTTTTGGATAGAGACCTTATCCACGATCCGATCCTGGCCATCGCAGACTCTACCGATCTCAACCGCACCTTTGCCTTCACCCATGATAGCTTGATAGTCGTGGACAACCACCAAATCCTCTCCCATCAAACCGATAGCTCCATAGCACAAAATCTCAAAATTGTCCCTACTACCCAAAAGGCGCAGCTCCTATTCCAGACCATCTCCTTGGACGAGACAGGCACGCCTCTAGATATCGCCGCATACCCGACAAAAGATCTGATCTACCTGGCTACTGAGAGAGGGGTCTTTGTAGTGGATACCAATACTTCTAGAATCGATCTGCGATTCTTCTTGCTTACCAAAACCTTCCAAAAAAGTGGCACGTTCACCCCACACGACTTCGATGGTGTCGACGAGGCATTTGACTGGATCTTTGTCACCCCATCTCACAAAGTCTACCAGCTTCAGGGAGCATCACCCACCCAAGAGAACGTTTTTGGCTGGAAAAGAGTCGATATCACTCCTAGGATCACTCCCGATTCTTGGAATATGATCTACCTGGGAGACTATGACAAGGACAAGGATGGGAGGTTCGACTGGGTTCTATACAAAAATGTCAACGGCACCGACAAGATCTACAAACTAAGCGGCATAACCCCAAAAGGCACCTTCAAATACCAAAAAATAGAGGGGCTAAAAGCCAAAATAGAAGAAAATAGCGTAAGTTTTTGGCCAACGACTCTTTAGAAGGGCTTAGACGCCCCTCTTCGCACCTGTTTCGATGAATCTTTTGGCTATTTTGATGAAGATCCGCACGATCAAGATCAAGATATAGACAAAAAAGGTAAAGACAAGAGGATGGAAGATCCCAAACTGACTCTCAGGCAGCGCTTTGATATGCTCTATGGGATGGTCTAGCCACTCTTGGTAGTGCATCCAGATCGATAGGAAAAAGAACAAAAAGAGAAATATTCCCAACTCTTTCAAGACTCTTTGCTTCATACTCCCCCTTTTCGCCAAAAGCCCGAAGGCCTTTGGTTCTTAGGCTAGCCCTTTGAGCATGCCGTACTGTGTCATAGGCTTGAGCAAATAGACCTTGAGCAGCCAGTAGATCCAGCGTGGCTTGGTCGGATCGAGCGGGAAGGATGGAGCCACGACGCCATGATAGTCCCCGTTGGCCGGATCTGCCCATTTAAACTCCGCCAGCATCACCTTGCCGATCTCCGTGATCAAAGGACAGACGGTGTAGCCGTTGTACTTGGCTTTTGGCTCTTTGCCCTCAAGCACGGCGATGACATTGTCGACCACGACCTTGTACTGCTTCCTGGCGCTTCCTCCCGTCTTGCCCAGAGGCACAGCAGCGATATCTCCAAGAGCGAAGACGTTTTTATATTTGACATGCTGGAGAGTCTCAAAATTGACAGGCACAAAGCCTTTGGAGCTGCCCACCGGTGATTTTCCGATAAGATCGGGAGCCTTCATAGGAGGAGTGATATGGATCATGTCGTAGGGCACCTCCACCGTCTCGTGGATCACCTCTTCGACCTCTTCTTCCAGATCTGGATCGTAGACCTTTTTGGTGCGATCGTGTTTGTCGAATATGGCGATTTTTTTGTCAAGATCGATGCCGATGAGATTGTGCTTGTAGTGATACTTGAGATCTTTTTCGTGAAAAAGCTTCAAGATCGCCTCATGGTACTCAGGCACACCAAACATCTTGCCGCCGTTTGGATAAAATACCAGCTCCGCGTTTTCCCGTCCGCCTTTGATGCGAAGATTGGAATCGGTCAAAAAGAGAATCTTCTTGGGCGCTCCACCACACTTGATAGGAGTGTTTGGATGGGTATAGATACCCTTGACCTTTTTGCCGCTCTTGGCAGCTTCGATGAAGGCAGCCAGATTTTTCTTCATCTGCACGGCGCCATCGACAAAATACAAGGAGGCAGCATTTCCTTTGGCCAGGATCTGAGCCGCTTTTTCGTTTTGGCCCAGCGTATAGAGAGTCCCTACCTCCTCGAGGCCTTTGATCTTATCGAAAGCCAGCTCAAGTCCACCTGCTACGATCATCACATCATACTCAATAGTTTTGCCCTTGGCTGTCTTGACCTTGTTGCCCTTTGGATCAAACTCCACCACCTTATCCTGCACCCAGGTCACCCCGCTAGGGACAAAATCTGCAGTCTGATACAAAATATCGCTAGGCTGCCACTCATAGCCACCAATGAGAGTGAGTCCCGGCTGATAGGAGACACTTCTAGGATTTGGCTCCACCACGGTGATCTGGAGTCCATCGGCTTGGCGCATGAGTCTTGCTGCCGTACTCATCCCAGCAAGGCCACCACCGACAATGAGGACTCGACCTTTTGCGCCAGAAGCCTTGGCCTCTGTCGCTGCTTTGGCCTGACTCACTCCACCAGTAAGCACTGCAGCAGAGGAGATTCCCATGATCTTAAGAGCATCCCGTCTGGAGAGCCCCTCCTTGTGGCGCACCTCCTCTAGCGCCTCTTCAAAGCTTTTGATCTCTTTATCCATTACACACTCCTTCGATTGTTACATATTCGCATATTATAAGAAACAAATGGCAAAAAACTTCTTAAAGTAGGGGAAAATTTGAGCGAAAATAAGAAAAACTTTTGACGTCATACAATTTTACTGATATATAATTGAATGTTAATCTCATTTCTATAAATATTTTTGATCGGTTGGTAGACGATATCGACGAAATTTTTGGCAGGTTCTAAAGGGCTGCGAAACCAGATCCCTTTGAAGATCTTGTTTCCCTCCCTGAGGGTCATGAGCAGATGCTCCTCCTTTTGCCCGACCATACGCCACTCCAGCACCTCCACGCTCCTGGCAGCAAATTTGGGAGAAGGATTGCTCTCTCCATAGGGAGCGAACCGCTCCAAGATCTCCATCAACTCCCAGTCCACCTCTGATAAAGGAAGCTCACCCAATACCCCCTCATCATCCAAAAAGGCCTCTTTTGGGATCTGGGAGGCAGCCTCTTGGATGGAGCGGCGAAAGAGGGGGAGATTTTTGGGATATAGACTCAGTCCTGCGGCCTTTTTGTGTCCGCCAAACCCTTCTAAAAAGTGGCTGCTCTCTTGCAAAAGAGCAAAGAGATCCACATCTCCCAGGCTCCTGCCACTTCCTTTGAGCAGATCCTTGCTTTTTGTCAGGACGATAGAGGGTTTTTTGAAGCGATCCGTCAATCTAGCCGCGACGATTCCCACCACCCCCTCGCTCCAGTCATCGCCCGCACAGAGGATGATAGGATCATCATCTTTTACAAACGCCAGGGCCTCCTCAAATACCTTTCGCTCCTGAGCCTTTCTGCGGGCATTGAGCAAGGAGAGCCGCTCATGAAGGATCTGAGCACTCATAAAATCTGGCGCTCTTAGAAACTCCAGCGCCAAAGAGGCATCCTCCATCCGTCCGGCGCTATTGAGCAAGGGTGCGACACCAAATCCAACATCCTCGCTGCTGATCGCCTCCTTTTTCAAAACAGCTCTTAAATATCGTATCGCCGGCCTTTGACTCTGCCCAAAAGCCTTTAGCCCAGCTTGGACCAAGGGACGGTTGATGTGGCGCAGAGGCATCACGTCGGCAATGATGGCCAGCACCAGCAGATCCAAAAAAGCCCTCATATCCAGATCCAGCCCAAAGACCCTCTTGAGCTCCCCTATCAAAAACCACGCCACCTGAGCGCCACAGATCTCGCTATACTCAAAGCCACATCCTTGCTGCTTGGGATTGACGATGGCGTAGGCTTGGGGCAGCTCAGCGCCAGGGGTATGATGGTCGGTGATGATAAGATCGATCCCCCTCTCTTGGCAAAGCCTTGCTGCTTGCAAGGCGCTGATACCATTATCGACGGTGATGATAAGATCCACATCCCCCAGCTCCTCGATCACTTTTGGACTTAGGCCATAGCCGTGCTTGAAGCGGTTGGGAATGATGGTGGTGACGGGATAGCCCAGATAGTCAAAAAACTCCTCCATCAAAGCAGTCGAGACCACCCCATCCACGTCATAATCACCCACGATAGCGATCCTCTCCCTGCCATCGACCGCTCTTTTGATCCTCTGGGCTGCTTTGGTGATATCTTTGAGGCTTTGGGGCTGGGGCAAGGAGGAGAGCTTCAAGAACCCCTCGGCAAATCTCCTGGCCAAAATCGCCTCGACATCTTTTTTTGTAAGTCGTCTCATTTATTGCGCAGTGCGTTGTCGATGAAGGCCTTGATGAGTGGATTGGGCTTTTGAAGATGGGAGGTAAACTCTGGATGGAACTGTACACCCACAAACCATGGATGATCCTCGATCTCCACCGCCTCGATGAGCCCCTCTTCGCTCTCACCGCTCACCGTCATCCCATTTTGCTCCAGCATGGAGCGGTATTTGGGATTGGCCTCGTATCTGTGGCGGTGACGCTCATAGATGACGGGACTGTGATCATAGGCTTCCCAGAGCCTGGTGCCTTCCTTGACTTTGCAGGCATACTCCCCAAGACGCATGGTCCCACCCATAGGGGAGGTGTGGGTACGGATCTGCTTTTGGCCGGAGGTGTCGATGAATTCGTCTATGAGATAGACAAAGGGGGCCTGGGTATTGGGATCGAACTCCATGGAGTTGGCCTCTTTGATACCCAATACGTTTCTGGCAAACTCTATGATACTAAGCTGCATCCCCAAACAGATCCCAAGATAGGGGATCTTGTGCTCTCTGGCGTGTCGGATCGCTTCGATCTTGCCCTCCACTCCCCTCTCACCAAATCCGCCAGCTACCAGCACTCCGTCCACATCCTTCAAAAAGGGCTCTACACCCTCTGCCTCTATGAGCTCACTATCGACCCATTTGATATGGACCCTAGTATCCAAAGCAGCTCCAGCGTGGACCAGCGCTTCGGTCAGGGATTTGTAGGACTCTTTGAGACCTAGATATTTGCCCACAAACGCGATGGTCACCTCATCTTTTGGTGCGATGATCTTCTTGACAATCAGATCCCACTCATCCATCTGAGGCTGAAGGCTGCCAAGGCGCAGCTGATGGGAGATGGGGCCCAGGATATCTTGGCGCAGGAAGTTTAGAGGCACTTTGTAGATGGTCTCTGCATCCTTGGCCTCGATGACGCTTTGGCTAGGGATCCCGCAGCTTCTTGCGATCTTCTCTTTGACATCTTTGGGCAAAGGACGCTCGGATCTGGCTATGATCATATCGGGACTGATACCGATACGGCGAAGCTCTTGGACGCTGTGCTGGGTCGGCTTGGTCTTGAGCTCTCCGGCAGCTGCGATATAAGGGACCAGTGTGACGTGGATATTGTAGGCCTTGTGAGGACCCATATCGTGGGTCAGCTCCCTAATCGCCTCCAAAAAGGGCAGCCCTTCGATATCTCCTACTGTCCCTCCAAGCTCGACGATGAGCACATCCTTACCCCTGCCCGCTTTTTTGATGCGGTTCTTGATCTCATCGACGATATGGGGGACGACCTGGATGGTTTTGCCCAGATAGTCTCCTTTGCGCTCACGCTGGATCACCGACATGTAGACCTGGCCGGTGGTGAAGTTGTTGTCTTTTGAGAGTTTGACATCCAAAAATCGCTCATAATGGCCAAGATCTAGATCTGTCTCCGCTCCATCGGCGGTGACGAAGACCTCTCCATGCTCAAGTGGACTCATGGTGCCTGGATCGACATTGATATAGGGATCGATCTTGAGAATGGAGACGTCTAGTCCGCTATTTTTCAAAAGCGCGCCGATACTGGCACTTGAGATCCCTTTGCCAAGGGAGCTGAGCACCCCTCCGGTAACGAAGATATATCGCGTCATATCAAGCCTTCGTTTTTTAAGGTTAATTTTATCTCAATCTTGCTTAAAGATTGCAATGTGGTACAATTTGCCAAAAGGAGAGAGGATGAGAAGGCTCTGGCTGTTGATGCTCTGCCTTTGCGCCATGGCACAGACGAAGCAAAAGGTGGAGTTTGGCTACTTTGGCACCACGGGCAATACCCAGACAAACTCCATCACCGCAGCCTATCATCTGCGAACCCACCCAGATCCAAAGACCACCCTCAAATTCAGAGGCGACATCCTCTACTCCACCAGATACGGAGACAAGAACAACGAGCGCTACCGTGCCAGAATGGAGCTCACACGTCTTTATTCTCGCAAATTTTTCTCCTATTTTTATCTGGGATTTTTGCGCAACGTCTTCCAAGGCTACGACCAGCAGTACAGCATCAACCCAGGGCTTGGCTATAGACTCATCCACACACCTACCAAGCGACTCAGCCTCAAGCTAGGATATGAGCTACGCCGCAACAACTACACCAATCAGCCCCACGAGAACTTCCACTACGCCAAAGCCCAGCTCCACCATCTCTATCGCCTCACCAAAAAAAATCGCCTCAAGACCACCATCGACATCATAGAAAACATAGAAAAATCACAAGATTATGAGATCGATTTCGAAAGCTCCCTGCAGCTGCATATCGTCCGGGCGCTGAGTTTTAAGATCTCCTTTGAGTTGACCTACGACCATCTCCCGCCAGCGGGCAAAAAGAGCACCGACACCGTCACCAAAGCCACCATCGTCTACAGCTTCTAAAAAAGCGTGGAATACTCTTTGAGTCTCTTTCGGCGCTGCTGGTAGTCTGGCATTCTGCTTCGGACCAGATCCCAAAAGGCACGGGAGTGGTTCATATAGCTTAGGTGGCAAAGCTCATGGACGATGACATACTCAATCAGATCTGGCGGGAGTGTCATGAGTCTCCACGTGAAGTTGAGGTGGCCTTTGGAGCTACAGCTCCCCCATCGGCTCTTCGCACCGGTAATGCCGACCCTGGTATAGCGATCGCCAAAGGCTTTAGCAAGCTCTTGGACCCTTTTGGGGATATAGGCTTGAGCCTCCTTTTGTAAAAAGCTCTCTACATTTTTCCTGCGATCCTCATCGCTATAGAAGATCTCCCCCTCCATGCGCCAGCCATGCCGGATCGGCTCGATCTTGATCTTTTGACCCAGATAGAAGAACTCCTCCAAAGGAGCGATGAGTCTTTGGATATAGTCTTGATGGGATTTTACGAAAGCATCGATGATCCTTTTGGGAAGATACCAGGGCGCCTTGACCACCACTCTGTCCTCCTCCACGAAGATCCTCACACTCTTTCGCCTCTGACGCAAGATCTCATACTCCAAGAGCCAGCTCCTCTATACGGACATCCACGATCTGGCCTATGCGATAGGACTTTTGGGTAGCTATTTGGTAGATTCCGCCCATAAATCCCACCAATATCCCCCCATCGACCAGATCGACCACCTCCGCTTTGTAGATCTGGCTTTGGACAAGACGGTTTTTGCCAAGGGGAGTGAGGCTGCCTCGCTCCATACGAAAGATCCGCTCCCCAAGTCGATAGATTTCGGCTATATCGTGGCTGACCATGAGCGTAGCCACCCCAAAGGCCTCATGGAGCTCTTGGATCTTGCCCTGGAGATAGCTTCTGCTTTTGGGATCTAGAGCCGAGAGAGGCTCGTCTAAGAGCATAAGACGTGGTCTTTTCATCATGGCTCTTGCTAGAGCCACCCTCTGTTTTTGTCCACCGCTGAGGGTATGGGGATAGCGATCCTGGTACTCCACCAGATCGACCATCTCCAAAAGCTCCATGGCCAAGGAGCGATCCTTTTGGACATAGAGCAGATTCTGCAGTACGCTCATATTGGGAAAAAGAGCGTAGTCTTGAAAAACGAAGCTCACCCCTCTTCTTTGGGGTGGGAGAAATCTGCTTCGATCCTGCCAGATCTGACCATCGACCTCCACGACCCCCTCACCTCTCTCCAATCCCGCCAAGATGCGCAAAAGAGTGGTTTTGCCACTGCCACTGGGTCCTGTGAGCATCACAAACTCTCCAGCCCCAATCTCCAAAGAGAACTCCAGATCGAAACTTTTTAGCCTCTTTTTGACTCTAGCTCTTAGCATCGTCTCTTCTTTTGATGGAGTAGACCGCCAAAAGGATAGCAAAACTTATCGCCACCATCACCAAGCTATAGATATGGGCTCTCCTAAAATCCAGACTCTCCACCAGCTCATAGATAGCGATACTGGCCACTTTGGTCTCGCCGGGGATGCTTCCGCCTACCATCAGCACCACCCCAAACTCCCCGAGGGTATGGGCAAAGGTGATGATGACAGCGGTAGCCAAAGCGCCCTTGATGTTTGGCAAGATCACCCTCACCAAAGTCTCCAGCTCCCCTTTACCCGCTATGAAGCTAGCTTCATAAAGACTCTTGGGCACGCTCTCAAATCCGCTTTGGAGCGGCTGAACCATAAAAGGGAGGCTGTAGATGACGCTACCCACCACGATCCCCCAAAAACTAAAGACAAGCTTGATCCCAAAGAGCTCATGGAGAATGGAGCCAAGATAGGAGTCGGGGGCCAAGGCCCATAGGATATAAAAGCCGATCACGGTAGGAGGCAGGACGATAGGGAGTGCCACGATCGTCTCCAAGATTGGCTTGATCGCAGTTTTCGTCCTGGAGAGCCACCAGGCCAGGGGAATGCCAATAAGAAGCAGTATTACCGTCGTCACTCCCGCTAGCTTGAAAGAGAGCCAAAAAGGTGTCCAGTCAATCATCGCAGCGATACCCAAAAGACTCCAGTATCTCTACCCCTTGCGGGGAGAACAGAAAGCAAAAAAACTCCATAGCCTCTTTAGGAGCTCCTTTGAGGATGACACCACCTTGCTCTATGGGTCGGTAGAGCTCCTTTGGCACCTCCAGAGCCATTTTTCGCAGCTTTTTACCCTCTGGACCAAAGAGAGCCGACTCCGCCACGAAGCCTCCCTGCGCTGCCTTGGTAGCGTAGAAAAAGGTCTGGGCTACCGATTCGCCAAATATCAATCGAGCTTGCAGCTCCTCCCACACTCCCATACGCTCCAGCGCCTCCTTGGCCGCCTTGCCATAGGGGGCGGTCTTTGGATTGGCTATGGCGATGGAAGCAAGCTTTGGGACATCTTGAAAATTTTGGATATGGCGACTCAAAAAGACCAGCTTGCCTTTGGCGTAGACGAGGGGACGAATGGTAGTGAGCCCCTGGCGGTAGAGCCTCTTTGGATACTCCATATCCGCTGATAGGAAGATATGATAGGGGGCTCCTTTTTGGATCTGGGCTGCTAGCTTGCCGCTGCTAGCATAGATGGCTTTTATCTCTATTTTGGGATGACTTTTTTCGAAGGCTTCGATGAGTTTTGGAAGAGCGAAGCTCATATTCGCAGCGGCGGCGACGGTAATGGAGGCCCCAAAACTCCATATCGCTCCTAGCACTAGCGCCACGATGGCTCTCATCCTCACACCTTCGCAACGACGATGCTTTTTGGATCGACGAAAAAGTGGACCGATGAGCCCTTGAGCCGGTACTTGTATACCCATACCACCTCATCTTCGACCAGGACCTTTACCATCTTCTTGCCAGATTCTAGCAATATCCCCTCCATACGATTCTCCTCTCCTTTGCAACCAAAAGGTTTGAAAAGAAAAAGAGCCCTCTGGCCCTCTTGGAGCCCTAGCTCTTCCCAGGCCTCACCCAAGACCCTGGCCTTGAGCCGATAGGAGCCAAAGAGTCCCCAGACCAGGACCTCATCTCCCTTTTTTTTGACCCGATCGATGGTCACTGGAAGCGTGTTGAGATGTTGGATCTTTTTTTCGAAAAGTTTGGATCGCTGCTCTTTGTATCTTTTGAGCAGATCCAAAGCCTCTTGGCTCAGTTTCGTGCCCCCGCCTCTGCTTCCGCCAATCCTGCTCTCAAAGAGCCTGGTGCCCGCAAGCTGGCTCATGCTCTGGAGCGTATCCCACGCACCTTTGTAGCTCATCCCACACTCTTTGGCGGCTTTGGAGAGAGAGCCATGCTTTTGGATCGACTCTAAAAGCTCGGCCCTCTTTTGATCCAAGAAGAGTCTATCTCCCTCTTTCCAAACAAGCTCAAGCTCCATCGCACCCTCTTTTTGGCTCTATTATAGCTAAAAAAATATCTACAAATCGTTCTCTTTTCGCAAAAGATCGAAGAGTCTGCTCACCACTCCTTCGCTCAAACACCCCTTGAAATCGATTTGACCCCGATAGAGCAGCCGATCTCTCTCATAGAGCTCAAATCGCAAAAATCCGTCGAAATCGCTGCCTAAAGCTTTGGCTTTGGCCGAAGTGCATGTGGAGACGAAGTGGGAGGTGGTCTTGAGCCTAAAAGGGCAATCGTCGGTAAATCGGTAGCGATCTTGCAAAAGGGACTTGGTCAAAAGATTGTCGCTTTGAAGTTTGAGGCAGGTGATAGGTCTTGAAGGCTCGGCGTATTTGTGCCGGTAGATCCTCTTCTCGCATCCAAAAAACAGAAGGGCCGCAAGGAGCGGCCAAAGGAGCTTAGATCTCACCCGTGTGGGCTTTGTGCGCCGCGATCCAGTCTTCGATGTTGCCGGTGAAGACATAGACGTTCTCATATCCCAAGACCTCCAAGTAGGCCTTGACGCGACTTGCAAAAAGCCCCTTGAGACACGCGGTGACGATCACCGTGGTCTTGTCGTCTGGCAAGATATCGAGATAGTTCGTAAACTCCGGATAGGGAGTGTAGTAGGCATCGGGAATGTCCGCCTCTTCCGCGTTTTCGGTCTCAACCTTGGCCGGCGGGCGAACGTCGAGCAAGATAGCTCCAGCCTCTTTGACCAGTTCGATGGCTTTTTTGAGATCGACGTTGCCAAGCTCTGGTTTATCTTTGTTGAGCTCGATCTGCTCTTTGATGCGCTCAGCTACGTTTCGTTCGAATTCGGTCAATTTTGCCATGAGGGCCTCCTTGTAAATTTTTTCGAGCATTGTATCTATTTATCATCCCACATTCCGCTACTTTTGTATCATAGGCCCGGTAGCCTCGGAATCTTGCCAAGCTTGGAATATCTACAATACCAGCCCCAAGCTTTTTTGAGCCAGTGTCCCACGATCGGCATCGGGATCATGAGCCCTCGCTTGTCATCGCGATAGACGAAAGCGGCCCCGTCTCCGCTGTCCATGACGCAGATGATGTTGAGGTGAGGCAGGTAGCTTAGCTTTTTGCCCACTTTGGCTCCGCTGGCGATTGCGATGTTGTTGGCGGTGTTTCTTGCCATCACCTCGGCGATATGTCCCTGCTTCGCTCTCCAGTCGGGCCCTTCGATGTAGGCGCTGTCACCTATGGCGTAGACGCCGGGAGTCTCTTTGACTTCGCAATATTCGTCGATGAGGATGAACCCGGCCTCACTAAGAGGCAGATCGCTTTTGGCAAAGACTTCGTGCCCGGCACCAGCAGGGATGAACATCGTAAAGTCACTCTCAAGCTTGCTATCATCTTCGAAGACAACTCCATCTGCCTCGAAGCGTTTGATCTTCTTGCCAAAATGCTTGTTGATGCCCAGCTTGCTGAAAAAAAGGTCCATCATCTTCAGAGCCTGTGGCCCAAGACGCTTGCCCGGCTCTTTCATCGTCGCAAAGAAGGTAAGCTCGAATCTATCCCGAAGCCCCTTCTTTTTGAGGTAGTTGTGGACGTTGAACATCATCTCAAAAGCCGGACCTCCCCGAACGGCGGTGGAGTCTTTGGGGTTGCCTCCAAAACCCATGACGATCTTGCCCTTTCGCTTCTCGCAGACCAGCTTGTCGATGGCGTCGCGCATCTTGATCGCCTCATCGGGATCGCCGCAGATAGAGAGGTAGTGTTCATTTCCTTCATGCTTCATCTTCCCGGCTCCCATGGCGATCACCAAGAAGTCCCCTCTATATTCGCCCTTTTTGCCTACCGCTCTTTTGGCCTTGGCCTCGATCTGGGTGATCTCATCGTCGATCCACTTGAAGCCATGCACTTTCTCAAGCTCCTCCATCGCGATACAGACGTCGCTAAACTCCGCCTCGTTCACCGGCACCCAGATAGAGGTAGGATAGATATACATAAATGGCCTAGGACTTATCAGATCGACGTCAAAGCCCTCCTTACGCAAAAAGATCGCGGCCTCCACACCCGCAAAACCGCCTCCAAGCACTACTACCTTTTTCATGATCGCTCCTAATAGTGTCTGATTTTTTGATCTTGAGGGACGTTGAGCTCTTTCTCCCCCGCATCCCAAAAATAGTATCTAGCCATAGCGTAGAAGACGCCAAGGATAAGCCCGCTGATAATCACCCACATGATGACTTTGCTTTTCTCTTTGGAGTGGGTGCCTTTGTAGTCATCGATCTCTCTTAGCGTCGGCTCTCCGTACTCGTCGAAACCCTCTTTTTTCATGTCGGCTCCTTAGTGGCGAGTGAATTTTTCGATATTGTGCTGGGATATCGGCTCACACTCACCATTTTCGCATCTTTTCAAAGCCTCGTCAAGCTCTATCCGCCCCTCTCCCGGATAGAAGCACTCCACACCTTCACGTGCCAGCAGCATGAAGGGCTTGAGCCCGATATGCTGCGTAATGATACGATCCACTCCCCTATGTAGCAGCCACTCCACCACGGCCACACCCCCGTCGTAGGGATTAGCCTCGATGGAGACTCTTCCCTCCTCCACGAACGCAAACCACTTCGCGTGCCCAAAAAGGGGCGAGAGGGCGGGATTGTCCTTGTTTGTCTTGACCGGCAGAGCCGTAAGCATGCCTAATCCTTCTTGATATGCTTTTGATAGATATCCCATCTTGGGAATACGAATATGGTGTCTCGATAGACCTTGATCTTTTTGGGGTCGTCCACCGCATAGGCTTTGATCTTGATAGGTATTGGCGTATCTTTGGTGGTATCTTTGGCCAACACTTTGTCGGTATAGAGAATCACCACCTTCTTGACCTTCTTGCCCGGTATCACCGTAAAAGGCTTTTTGGGTCTTTCAATCTTGATATCTTTGTTGTTGACGATTTCGAAGTAGTATTGATGCTTCTCATTTTCGGTGTTTTGAAACAAGAAGACATAAGTATTCTTGACTCTTCCATCTGGCTCAATCTTATAGAGCTGGGAGGTTCTATTGATATTTAAGAGCATATGCTCTTTTTTGCTTCCCATATAGAAGAGTGCTACGAAAGCAATCGCCAGCATCACGATGTAGGCGATGATTCGAAATCGAAAGACTCTGGTGGGCTTACCGGTCTCCAAAGCGTAGTAGCTGGTCCATCGCACCAGGCTCTCTTTGCCAAGAGCCCCCATCACTTTGGTGCAGGCATCTGCGCACTCCAAGCAGTTGATACACTCAAGCTGCATCCCTTTTCGTATATCGATATGGGTCGGGCAGACCTTGACGCAGGATTCGCACAGGGTACACTCAGCACTCTCTCCGTTTATCTCTTTGAGCTCTTTTTTGTTGTGGACTATGAGGTTGCCGTGCTCATCGTAGATGCGGCCCCCTCTTTTATAGTCGTAGATAGTCTGGAAGGTATCTTCATCGTAGAGTACCGACTGGACTCTTGCGTAGGGGCAGATATAGATACAAAAATTCTCTTTGATAAAGACCACATCGGCTATCAAGAAGAGTGCCGTCCCTATCCAAAAGCCCATGAGGATCGGGTGTTCACCAGGATTTTGGATATAGTGGAGGAACTCTTCTGGTGGTACAAAGTACCAGATGAAATCAGCAGCGGCGATGAAGGCCAGGAGTGACCATAGAAGGATGGCTATGAGCTTTTTGACCTTGTTTTCTGGTTTACTCATATCGGGCTCTATCTGTTTATTGCTGATCCTTTTTCTCAGATGCAAAAGCTTTGTTTCAATCAAGTCCCGATAGATCACTCGAAAGATGGTCTGAGGGCAGCTCCAGCCACACCAGACCCGGCCTCCAAGTGTGGTGATGAAGAATATCCCAAAAAAGAGTATCCAGAGCAAGAAAGGCATCAAGTAGAGCTCTTGCATATCGAACCGCACGAAGAAGAGGTGCAGCTGTTTATGATCGAAATTGAGCAAGAAGAAGTGGTTACCGTTTATCTTGATCCAGGGCAGCACCAGCGACACGACGGTGACGATAGCAAATACCACATATCGTTTGTAGCGATAGGGTATCCAGTTCTTTAGGTACTCTTTGGCTTTGTTGGCTTT
>PUXX01000012.1 GCA_009659895.1 Campylobacterota bacterium | reverse complement strand
GTGCCTATCGAAAACTCGATCGATGGCGTGGTAGGGGAGACCCTCGATCTTCTTGGCAAGAGCGATCTTAAAATCGTCGCCGAGGCCTATATGCCGATTCATCACTCCTTTGCGTCGCTGGAAGAGGATATCAGCAAGATTAAAAAAATCTACTCCAAAGATATCGCCTTTGGGCAGTGCCGGGAGTTTTTGAGCGAGCACTTTAGCGATGTGGAGCTCATCCCCGTCGAATCTACCGCCAAAGCTGCCAAACTCGCCGCCAAGGAGCCAGAAAGTGCGGCTATCTGCTCCACCATAGCCGCCAAACTCTACAATCTGCCGGTGCTCTTTGAAAATATCGAAGATATCCATACCAACACGACCCGGTTCATTATATTGAGCGATTTCAAAAACGCCAAGAGCGGCTTTGACAAGACCTCGATCTTGGCCAAGCTCAAAGATCGCCCGGGGGCTTTGGCCCACTTTTTGGAAGATTTCGATCACGCCAATATAAATCTCACCAAGATTGAGTCCCGCCCGGCGGAGGATAAGGACTTTAGCTACTGGTTCTATATCGATTTTGAGGGCCATATCGACGATGAGAATGTCCAAGAGGTGCTGGGCAAACACAAAAGTGAGATCAAGTGGCTTGGAAGCTACGCGAAGGGGGATCGATGAGATTTAATGAGACGCTCAAAAATATCAAAACCTACGAAGCGGGAAAGCCCATAGAGCTGGTGGTAAGAGAGTTTGGGATCGATGAGAAGGATATCGTCAAACTAGCTTCCAACGAAAACCCCTATGGTGCTAGTCCCAAAGCTATCGAAGCGGTGCGGGATATGGCCGATAAAATCTATCTCTATCCAGACGATAGCATGTATGAGCTAAAAGCCGCTCTTGCCAAGCGTTTTGGCGTAGAGCGTGAGGAGATTATCATCGGAGCTGGAAGCGATCAAGTCCTCGAATTTGCGGCACGAGCCTTGCTCAATGAGGCTACGAGCGTGCTTATGAGCAAGATTACGTTCGCTATGTATGAGATATACGCTATCCAACAAGGGGCCAGGATTGTAAGAAGTTCTTGCTACCGCCACGATCTGGATGAGTTTTATGATCTAGTCCAAAAGCACGATCCGGCTATCGTTCATATCTGCACCCCCAACAATCCCACCGGCGACGCTATCGACAAAGAGTATCTCTACCGCTTTTTGGAAAAAGTGAAAGAGCCTTTGGTGATCGTGGATGGAGCCTATATGGAGTATGCCGCATACAAGGATGAAAGAAAGCGAATCGATCCAAAAGAGCTTATCGAGAGGTTTTCCAATGTCCTCTATCTTGGCACCTTCTCCAAAGCCTTTGGGCTTGGGGGGATGAGAGTGGGCTACGGACTGGCTCAAAAGGAGATTATCCAAGAGCTCTACAAACTGCGCCCGCCTTTTAATATCACCACGCTCTCTCTCAAAGCCGCCACCGAGGCGCTTGAGGATATGGAGTTCGTGCAAAGCTCGATTGCGAAAAATTTTGCCCAAATGGAGCGCTACATCGCTTTTGCTTTGACGATGGGGCTTGAGTTTATCGACAGCTACACCAACTTCATCACCTATCTCTTCCCAAAAGAGATTCCCTCCAAAGAGGTAGCTGAAAAACTTCTTAAAATGGGCGTGATAGTGAGGGATTTAACGGGATATGGGATGAATGCCATTAGAATAACCATAGGCACCCCCGAACAGAACACCATCTTGTTCGAAAGACTCAAAGAGGTTTTGGATGAATATTAAACACTACTCCTTCGAAGAGCTAGAAGATCTGGCGAAGAAGATTCGTCAGCGCATCTTGGAGGTGGTGAGCAGACACGGTGGCCATCTTAGCTCCACCCTTGGTGCAGTCGATCTCATCGTAGCGATGCACTATGTCTTCGATGTGGGCAAGGATCCTTTCATTTTCGATGTGAGCCATCAAGCCTACGCCCATAAGCTCCTCACCGACAGGTGGGAGAGCTTCGAGACGCTGCGCCAGTTTGGAGGTATCAGCGGCTACACCAAACCCAGCGAGAGCCCCTACGACTACTGGGTGGCCGGACATAGCTCCACGTCGATCTCTTTGGCGGTAGGAGCGGCGAAAGCGATTAGGCTCAAAAAAGAAGATCGCATCCCCGTGGCGCTCATTGGCGATGGGGCGATGAGTGCGGGGATGGTCTATGAGGCTATGAACGAGCTTGGAGATCGCAAATACCCCGTCGTCATCATCCTCAACGACAACGAGATGAGCATCGCCAAGCCTATCGGGGCGCTGAGTAAGTATCTGAGCCAAAAGATGGCGAGCCCCTTTTATCAAAATATGAAAAAAAAGACCGAGCAGCTCTTGCAGCATCTGCCAGAGTCTGCCACCTATATCGCCAAGAAGTTCGAGGAGTCTTTGCGGCTCATTACGCCGGGGATACTCTTCGAAGAGCTTGGGATCGAATATATCGGCCCAATCGACGGGCACGATATCAAAGGGCTTGTGGAGACACTCACAATCGCCAAAGAGCTTGGCAAACCGGTCATCGTCCACGCCCAGACCCTCAAAGGCAAAGGCTACAAGATAGCCGAGGGCTACTATGAGCATTGGCACGGCGTGGGGCCTTTCGATATCGAGACGGGAGAGCCGCTCAAAAAGAGCTCCAAACCCAGCGCTACGTCCGTTTTTAGCAAGAAGCTTTTAGAACTTGCCAAAAAGGATGAAAAGATTGTGGGCGTGACGGCAGCGATGCCAAGCGGCACGGGGCTTAAGCCCTTGCTCGAAGAGTTTGGCGAGAGATTTTGGGATGTGGGGATTGCCGAGCAGCACGCCGTCACATCCATGGGACCTTTGGCAAAAGAGGGCTTCAAGCCCTTTGTAGCCATCTACTCGACCTTTTTGCAGCGAGGGTATGACCAGATTATCCACGATATCGCGCTGATGGATGTGGGAGTCGCCTTTGCTATCGATAGAGCCGGGATCGTGGGCGAAGATGGGGAGACCCATCAAGGGGCTTTTGATATTAGCTATCTGCGTCCCGTGCCAAATATGCACCTCTTTGCTCCAAGGGATGCGAAGACGCTGGAGTTTGCCGTAGAGTTCGCCGCCGATTTTCCAAGGCCTATCGCTTTTCGCTACCCAAGAGGAAGCTTTTTGTTGGACGAGGAGTTTGAGGCGAAGCCTTTTGAGCTTGGAAAGGCCGAGCTTTTGGTAGAGAAAGAGGGGGATACGCTCTTTATCGGTTATGGCAACGGCGTAGGACGAGCCTACCAGACGATGGAGCTTTTGGATAAGCCTATCTCACTGCTCGATCTTCGCTTCGTCAAGCCTTTGGACGAGGAGCTTTTAAGAGAGCTTGCGCGAACATATAAGCGGTGGTTCGTCTTTAGCGATAGCGCAAAAATCGGCGGTGTGGGGAGCGCTTTGGAGGAGTTTATTGGCGATAATGATCTTGATGTCAAAGTTGTCAGTTTCGAGTATCCCGATAGATTCATTCCTCACGGCAAGGTGGTAGAGGTGGAGGAGGCCCTGGGGCTTAGGCCAGAGCAGTTGGCAAAGAGGGTGCTTGAAGATTCTTGATGTTATAAGGCCGGGGAAGAGTTGGTTAGCATTTTTGGGGATCGTAGCCTTTTTCATTGCGCCAGAGATTGCCGCTTTGGTATGGCCGGAAGAGATAAGAAGCTATTTTCATCGTTTAAGCCTTAAAGCAAACGATCCTTTATTGGCGAAGGCCTATGCTCAACTGGAGAGTTTGGCGGATTTTAGCTGGATCAATTTTCTTTTGGGTATGGGATTTGCATTGTGGTTTTTGTATGAGAAGTTTCCCCCGAAGGGGAGAGAAAGTTAAAGCTCGTCGGCGTGTTTTGCCAGATACTCCGCCACACCTTCTGGTGTCGGCTTCATCGCCTCTTTTCCCTTTTCCCACTCTGCCGGACAGACTTCGCCGTGTTCGTTGGCGAACTCCATCGCGTCTACCATACGGATCATTTCGTCGATATTTCGCCCAAGAGGAAGATCGTTGATGACGCAGTGGCGTATGGTGCCGTCTTTGTCGATGAGAAAACTTCCCCTAAGAGCCACTCCGGCATCTTCTAAAAGCACGTCGTAGTCCTTTGCGATCTGCTTGGTCAGATCAGCTACGAGCGGATAGCGGATATTGCCGATGCCTCCTTTTTCTACGGGCGTATTCTTCCATGCAAGGTGAGTGTAGTGGCTATCGACCGAACAGCCGATCACGTTGATACCTCGCTTTTGGAACTCTTCGAGGCGGTGATCGAAAGCAATGATCTCACTTGGACAGACGAAGGTGAAATCAAGAGGATAAAAAAAGAGCACCGCTCCCTTTTCACCTATGTTTTCGTAGAGGTTGAAGTTTTCGTTGATGGTGTTGTCGGGCATGACCGCAGGTGCGGTGAAATCGGGCGCTTTTTTTGTGACAAGCATATCGTCTCCTTTTGGAAAATTATTTTCGTTCGAAAAAACGTTGTAATTATAACGCTTCTTTGCTAAATCTTGATTTATATATCCCCGGTAAGTGAACCCATAAGAGAAGAGGCGGGAGCCGATTTTGGATATAATTGCTAAAAAAGTTAAAGGAAAGCAATGGCAAGAGACTATCTCTTCACCTCCGAGTCCGTAACGGAAGGCCATCCTGACAAGATGGCGGATCAGATAAGCGACGCCATCCTCGACTATATCATCGAGCGTGACCCTCAGGCCAGAGTGGCGTGTGAGACACTGCTTAGCAACGGATTTGCCATCATCGCCGGCGAGCTCAAGACCCACACCTACGCGCCGATGCAAGATATCGTGCGAGAGGTGATTCGTGAGATCGGCTATACCGATGCTCTTTACGGGTTTGATTATCGAAGTGCCGGGGTTTTGAACGCTGTAGGAGAGCAGTCGCCCGATATCAATCAAGGTGTCGATCAAGAAGGAGGCCAGATAGGGGCTGGGGATCAGGGGTTGATGTTTGGGTATGCGACGACCGAGACGGAAGTGCTCATGCCCCTACCCATCACGATGGCCCATCGATTGACGATGGAGTTGGCTCATGCCAGGAAAGAGGGAATTTTGCCCTTTTTGCGTCCTGATGGCAAGGCGCAGGTGACGGTGCGCTACGTGGACGGAAAGCCAAAGGAGATCAAGACCATCGTCATCTCTACCCAGCACGATCCCGATGTCAGCTACAACAGGCTCAAAGATGCAGTGATCGAAGAGATTGTCTATAAAGTGATCCCAAAAGAGCTCATCGCCGACGATATCGTCTACCACATCAATCCCACCGGACGCTTCGTCATCGGCGGGCCCCAAGGGGACGCGGGGTTGACGGGCCGCAAAATCATCGTCGATACTTACGGTGGGAGCTGTCCTCACGGGGGCGGCGCTTTTAGCGGCAAGGATCCGACGAAGGTGGATAGAAGTGGAGCTTATGCCGCCAGATATGTGGCCAAAAATCTTGTGGCGGCGGGGGCGTGCGAGAAAGTGACGATCCAGATAGCCTATGCTATCGGCGTGGTAGAGCCCGTCTCCATCATGGTCGATACGCATGGCACGGGCAAAGTGGAGGATGAGACGATCGAGAAGTGCATCAGAGCTATCTTCGATCTCACACCTAAGGGGATCATTGAGACGCTTGATCTCTTGCGTCCTATCTATAAAAAGACTGCAGCATACGGCCATTTCGGGCGCGAACTTCCCGAATTTACGTGGGAGGAGACCGACAAGGCTGAAGAGATTGCGGACTATTTGAAAATAAGCAAAGTTTAAAATTATTTTGTTATAGTTTTGAGTGACAAAAATAAAGGAGGATTGACATGGCAGTATTGATTACCGATATCTGCATCAACTGCGGAGCTTGTATCGACGAGTGCCCTGTTGAAGCGATCGTTGATGATGAGGATAATCCAACGGGAGAAGAGATCTATTATGTTTATCCTGACAAATGCGTAGAGTGCGTCGGATATCATGATGTACCCGCATGTGCGGAAGCGTGCCCGACGGAGGGATGTATCGTCTGGGATAAGTGCTATGAAGGCGCGGTATGCCGAGAGGATATTCCTCAAGAGTGGAGAGAGAACCACAAGCCTGTTATCGAATAAGCCCCTTTTGGGGCTTTTCCCCAACTAACTCGCCACTTTAAACTTCCCTTATGTATAATTTGCTATAATCAGCCTCTAAAATTTTATTCAGAGGAGATCTGATGGAGAGAACCCTATCTATCATCAAGCCCGACGCCGTAGCCAAAAACGTGATTGGAAAAATCATCGACAGATTCGAGACCAATGGACTTAGAATCGCTGCTATGAAAAAGATCCAGCTCACAAAAGCCGATGCGGCGAAATTTTATGAAGTGCATAAAGAGCGCCCATTTTTCAAAGATCTAGTAGAGTATATGACTAGTGGTCCTGTTGTAGTAATGGTACTAGAAGGTGAAAATGCGGTGGCAAAAAATCGAGAGCTTATGGGTGCTACAGATCCAAAAGAGGCTGCTCCAGGTACTATTCGAGCCGATTTTGCCGAAAGCATCGAGGCCAATGCAGTACACGGTAGCGACAGCTTGGAAAACGCGAAAAAAGAGATCGCCTTTTTCTTTGCTGAGAGGGAAATTCTATAATTGAAAATAGAATTCAAAAAAGTTGGATTTAATAAAAAAGAGATTACAATTTCAAAACAGAAATTGAGTCTCAGCGGAGATCTGCAAAGATCAAAAAGAGATCTGGTCGATTTTGATGCGAAGCTTCAAGGTCGAGTCCAGGTGGAGTGCAGCCGTTGCGGCAAAGAGTTTGAGGTAGATATAGACGAAGATCTCAAACTGCGACTGAGCGATGGAGTCTATCGTGGTTTCGACGACGATGCAGATGTCATTGAGTTTTATGATGGATCGATCGATATGGAGCAGATCTTAGACTCAGAGAAGGCATCTATCCAAACAGATTATCATCTATGTACAGAATGTAAAGAAGGAGAGAACGATGGCAGTACCTAAGAGACGCGTAAGCAAAACGAGAGCGGCAAAAAGAAGAACCCACTACAAGATCAAGCTGGTAAGACCTGTCAAAGACAAAGATGGCACTTGGAAGCTTCCACACCACGTAAACCCAACGACAGGTGAATATAAAAGCTAACGAATGATCAATATCGCAATCGATGCCATGGGAGGGGATTTTGGTCCCTATCCCATTATAGAAGGCACCGTCTTGGCGCTCAAAGAGCGCAAAGATTTTCATGCTACGCTTGTAGGCGATCCTCTCAAGATACAATCCCTCATTCCCAAAAAATATTCCAATCGGGTCAGCGTCATAGAGGCCAAGGATGTCATAGGCATGGATGAGCCGGCTACCGAAGCTTTGAAGCGCAAAGAGAGCTCTATCTACAAAGCGGTCGAGCTGGTTTGCCAAAAAGAGGCCGATGCGGTGGTCTCTGCCGGCCATAGCGGGGCTACGATGAGCTTGGCGACTTTGAGAATAGGTCGGCTCAAAAAGGTCTCACGCCCGGCCATCGCTACTCTCATGCCCACCTATAAAGGCAAAAAGACCCTTGTGCTGGACGTTGGCGCCAATGTTGATTGCAAGCCTGAGCATCTTTTTGAGTTTGGCGTCATGGGAGAAGCGTATCTCAAAGCTATCTTGAAAGTACAAGAGCCAAAAGTGGGGCTCCTCTCCAATGGTGAGGAAGAGACCAAGGGCAACGAGCTTACCAAGGCAGCTTTTAAGTTACTCCAAAAGCTTCCTACTTTTGTAGGGAATGTGGAGGGAAACAATATTTTCGACGGAAGCGTGGATGTGGTGGTATGCGACGGCTTTACGGGTAATGTGGTGCTCAAGACCGGGGAGGGTGTAGCTGATGCTATCAGCCGTCTCATGAAACAAAACATCAAAAAGACACCGATAAGGATGGCAGGTGCTTTGATGATGAAAAAGGTCTTTCGCGCCCTCAAAAAAGAGATCGACTATAGTGAATATGGCGGTGCGCCGCTTATCGGGATCAAAGGCTGTGCGATCATAAGTCACGGCAAAAGCACTCCAAAAGCCATCAAGAACGCTATTTACCAAGCCATCAACTATGTCCAATCCGATATCAACAGCTATATCGAAAAACGATTAGAAGCTCTATAAAGGATTGCCGTTGTATGCTGCGTTTCGATCAATTGGATCTTATGTTCCTCAAAATATATTGACCAATCACGATTTAGAGAAAATGGTCGATACGAGTGATGAGTGGATTACAAAGCGCACAGGTATCAAAACCCGCCATATAGCTGATAAAGACGAGACCACCAGCGACATGGGGGTCAAAGCGGCGCAAAAAGCGATTGAGCGGGCTGCTCTAAAGCCCCAAGATATCGATATGATCGTCTGCGCCACCATTTCGCCGGACTACTTTTGCATGCCCTCTACCGCTTGTATGATCGCAAAAAAACTTGATATCGCCAATATCCCGGCTTTCGATATCAGTGCGGCCTGTAGCGGGTTCATCTACGCCCTTGCCACCGCAAAGGCTTTTATCGAGTCTGGTATGGCGAAAAATGTGTTGATCGTGGGCTCTGAGAAACTGAGCGCCATAGTCGATTATAGTGATCGTACTACTTGTATTCTCTTTGGTGATGGTGCAGGAGCGGCGATTATTGGCGCTACGGACAAAAAAGAAGAGGCGATTATAGATGTCAATATCGCCGCTGATGGGAAATACTACGACTTTTTGATAACGCCTGGGTGCGGCACCAACAAGCCCTGCAGCGAAGAGGTCTTGAAAGAGCGAGAGTGCTTTATCAAGATGAAGGGCAATGAGACCTTTAAGGTTGCGGTCAAAACGTTGACGAATGACGTGAACGAGATCTTGGAAAAAAATCGTATCTCCAGCGACGATATCACTTACTTCGTCCCACACCAAGCCAACTATCGTATCCTCAATGCCGTCGCTTCGGCTTTGAAGCTTCGAGACGATCAGCTTGTCATGACGGTGAGTAAATATGGCAATACTTCTTCTGCTTCCATTCCGATGGCAATCAACGACATCTACGAAGAGGGCCGACTCAAAAAGGGCGATCTTCTTTTACTGGATGCTTTTGGGGGTGGTTTTACATGGGGAAGTGCTTTGGTTCCATTCTCGCCTCAAAATTAGATGAGAATATTTCACATCAGTGATATCCATCTAGAGTTTCATATAAAAAATGCTCATCCCAAAAAGATCGATTATTTGGTTCACGCTCTGCTGCCTTCCAAAGATTTTTTTGCGGATGTGCTCATTGTAGCTGGCGATATTGCCCACTACAATCACTTCTCTATCCCTTTTCTTCGAAGACTCAAAGAGCATTTCACTCAAATTCTAGTTACATATGGCAACCATGATCTCTATTTGATCTCTGATCGTCAGCAAAAGAAGTATCATCAAGACTCTTTTAGGCGTCTAGAGGAGTTCAAGGAGCAGTGTGCTCGATATGGGATCGTCTTTTTAGATAACGATTTTTTTGAGTATCAGGGTATATGTTTTTATGGATTGATGGGCTGGTATCGAGTAGAAGACTACGCTTTATGGAAAGAACTCTCCAATGATGCAAAGTTCATAAAGGGTCCATTCGACCCAAATCGGCTCTTTTTTGAGGCTTATGAGAAGCTTCTTTGTTTTCATAGACCTATCGATATTCTTTTTTCTCATGTGCCTCTTTTTGATTTGCGAGATGAAAAGAGTTCCTATGACTCTTACTATTACTGGTTGGGCGAGTACGCGAAAAAGACTCTTTCTCACATAAAAAAGTTGGGAGTTAAAGGATATATCTTTGGCCATACGCATAAGAGTGTAGATCTAAGAAAAGATGGTCTTACCATAAAGAGCAATCCTATAGGTTATCACTATACCAATCAAAAGATAGAGATTTTTTAAAAACCCTTGACAATCCTTCCAAAGTATGGCAATATTTCGGTCCTCATTTGAGGGGGGCGTTCTTTGAGAGAAGAGTGGATGTGAGATATGCTTGACAAAAGATGAGAGATTGTGGCATAATTCACATCCTCAAAAAGAGGTGGCGGAAATATGTTTCAAATCGAAACATATTTCTTGACATCTTTAAGATTTTTTGATAGAATCTGACTCAGATTTCAAGAGACATTGTTTCTAAATGAAACAAGCTCTTGACAAACTTAAAAAAGTTTGATATAATTTGAGTC
>PUXX01000070.1 GCA_009659895.1 Campylobacterota bacterium | reverse complement strand
GAAACAAGATCTACTACTACTTCGACGACAAGATCCTCACAAAGCTACCGGTGATCGAGAGCTTTAGCAGACTCAAAGGGGAAAAGCCCAAGGGGTTCGTGTGGGTGAGCTATTTGAGAGGATATGATCCAAAGAACAAGATCTTGGCAGTCGATGGAGCCAGGATCGATCTAGCAAAAGCTACTATCCATACGGCTGAGGGAGTGGATAGATTTGGGGCCTTGTATATCCATGATGGAGAGAAGGTGATACAAAGCAGGAAGTTTCGTAATGATAGCTATGCCATCATCATCTACAAAAATCGCTATGTCATCGGAGTCTACAACTATCTCCAAAGCCTCTTTTTTCAAGCTTTTTTCTTCGACAATCTAGACAAGAGGCTCTTTAAGACCCTCCATTATGACAAAGATGCCAAGATCTTCGAGCTGGTGGGGCGCTAGCTGGCTTTAGCCAGCGATGAAGCGCTCTATGCGTCGAATCCCCTCTTCGATAGTCTCCAGATCGGTAGCGAAGCTGAAGCGAAAGTATCCTTCACTTCCAAAACCAACTCCCGGGACTACCGCCACGCCAGCTTTTTCTAAAAGATCTTTGGCGAATTTCATGCTATCTTGCTCAATGGCAGCGTGATTGACGAAGAGGTAGAAAGCCCCGTCGGGGCTTAGGACACTAAGTCCGTCGATACTGTTGAAAAGCTCCACGGCTCTATCTCTTCTGCGCTCAAAAGCCTGACGCATATGCTCGATATCTTCGTCTACCGTGCCGTCAAGTCCTGGAATGGCTGCCTTTTGGGTGATGGAGCAGATATTGGAGGTACTTTGGCTCTGGAGTTTTTTCATTGCCTTGATCAGATCCATATTGGATGTGGCCAGATAGCCAAATCTCCATCCTGTCATGGCTACCGATTTGCTTAGGCCATTGATGGTGATGGTGCGCTCATACATATCCTGGCTGATAGAGGCCGCACTTGTGAAGGTGGTATCACCATAGACCAGCTTTTCATACATCTCATCGCTGGCTACCATGACGTCGGTTCCTTTTAGGATCTGGGCTAGAGCCTCAAGCTCCTCTTTGGTATAGACCGCTCCTGTGGGATTGGAGGGAGTGGTGAGGATGAGAAGCTTCGTCTTTGGTGTGATCGCTTTTTGGAGCTGATCGGGCGTGATCTTAAATCCGCTCTTCTCGTCGGTCTGGATGATTACAGATCGGCCGCCGGCATACTTGACCAGTTCTGGATAGGTGACCCAGTATGGAGCTGGGATGATCACCTCATCACCCTCGTCTATGAGGGCCTGGGTGAGATTGAAAAGGCTCTGTTTCGCCCCGTTGCTAGCGATTATGTGCTCTGGCTTGTAGTCTAGGCTGTTATCTCTTTTGAGCTTGAAGGCGATCGCCTCTTTGAGCTCTGGAATGCCGTCGACAGCGGTATATTTGGTAAAACCCTCATCGATGGCTCTCTTGGCCGCCTCCTTGATCGCTTGGGGCGTATCGAAGTCTGGCTCTCCAGCGGAGAAGCTGAGTACATCCTTGCCCTGGGCTTTGAGCTCTCTTGCTAGGGAAGTGATGGCTATCGTGAGAGATTCGGATAGTTGATTGATTCTATGTGAGAGCATCTTAGTCCTTTAGTGTCATGGATTTGAGAAATTCTTGGTATATTTTATCCAATTCTTCCTCTTTTTTGAGTAAATCTTTGTCCCCTGAGATGTAGGCGTGCTCCAAAAGAGCGAAGCGTTTGAGCAGATACTCAAAGAGCTCCTTGTCGATATCGGGGAGTTTGTTGTGGGAGAGTTTTCCTTTGTCGAACCCTTTGCTCACGACTCGTGCTGGGATCCCTACGGCGGTGGAGTCTGGGGGGACATCCTTGACCACGACGGAGTTGGCTCCTATTTTGGCGTTTTTGCCGATGGTGATATTGCCCAGTACTTTGGCTCCAGCACCGATGACCACGCCATCTTCGACGGTGGGGTGGCGTTTGCCGTGGCTAAGACTCACCCCTCCTAGCGTCACCTGCTGGTAGATGAGTACGTCGTTGCCGATCTGGGTGGTCTCGCCTATGACGACACCGATACCGTGATCGATGAAGACCCTGCGCCCGATCTTGGCGGCGGGGTGGATGTCGATACCGCTAAAGATCTGATTGATACCCATGATCATACGAGCTAGCACTTTGAGTCCTCGTTTGTGGAGCCTATGGGCGATACGGTACCAAAAGAGACTCCAGACCCCGGGGTAGTTGGTCAGGAGTTCAAATTTGGAGCGAATGGCCGGATCCCTCTCCCATACGATGGAGAAATCCTCTTTGATAAGCTGCCAGAGTGAAATGTTATCCATCCTTTTTCACCTCTATCTTGAGGTAGTTGTTCTCATGCAGAAGAATACTCAAAATCTCTAAAAGTCTCTCTTTATCCTCGCAACTACTTGCAGCTATAAGCTGCTTGAGGTTGCTTTGGATCTCGTTGATATCATAATCAAGATCGTAGAGGATATCCAGGATACTCTGGGCCTCCACCATCTTCTCAAGCCTGTAGTTGCCATCTTCGTCAAACTCTACCGTCACTTCGGTAGGATGGGTGAAGAGGTTGTGTTTCATCCCCAGGATCTCCTGGTAGGCTCCTACTAAGAAGAAGGCCAAGAAATACTCCTCTTTTTTGAGATCCACATCATGCAAGAAGAGAGGACGCTCTACATTGAAGTCGATCTCGCCGTCGCTGTCGCAGGTAATATCCCAAAGGCTGGCACTCCTTGTGGGAGTCTCATCCAAGCGGCTAAGGGGCATGACGGGAAAACGCTGCCCAAGCCCCCAGTAGTCTGGCAGGCTCTGAAAGAGGCTGAAGTTGAGCAAGTAGCGCTCCTGGACCCTGTCCTGGATCCGTTTGAGCTCGTAGCGATCCTTGTCCTTTGTGAGCTCGATTGCTTTTTTGATGATGAGATGGACCAGTATCTCGGTGTTGCTTCTATCTTGCAGATCGATATATCCAAGATCAAAAAGTGTCAAGAGGCTCTCCATATGATCGAGGCTGTCGTGGAAATACTCGATGGCATTGGAGGGGTTGATAGTTTTATACAGATCATAGAGCTCCTGGACAAGGGGAGGGTTGTGCTTTTTGAGCCTCAGCCCTTTTTCCGTATACTCCTGGCTAAAGAGCTCCAGTACCGGAGTGATGAGTACGGCATGGCTGGCTGCAATGAAGCGGCCAGACTCTGTGAAGATGTCGGGCTCGTCCACCCCTTTTTGGGTGGCGATCTCCTTGAGCAAGAAGACCACGTCGTTGGTAAACTCTGTGAGGGTGTAGTTGCGGTTGTGGATGTGTTCGTGCTGGCTATACTCCACTGCCAGGCCTCCGCCTAGATTGATATTGTTGAGATTTTTCGCCCCCATCTTTTTGAGCTCGGCGTAGATGTTGCCAGCCTCTCTTAGGGCCTTTTTGACCGGATTGATCTCACCGATCTGGCTGCCGATATGAAAATGGATCATGGTGAAGCGATCTAAGAGATCATTTTTTTTGAGTAGCTCCACCGCTTCTAGGAGCTCTGTGGATGTGAGACCAAATTTTGAGTTGATGCCTCCGCTCTTGGCCCAGATGCCAATTCCAGAGCTGTGGAGTCTGATGCGAAGTCCTATATTTGGGATGGGATCTTTATACTCTTTGGCAGCTTCGATGATATTTTCTAGCTCTCCTAATCCCTCGATGGTCAAAGTGGTATCATACCCCATCTTCGCCGCTATGAAGCCAAGGGTGATCATCCCTTTGTCCTTGAAGCCGTTGACGGTGATGGGGGCGTTTTTGTTGTTGTAGGCCATGGCGATGATGAGCTCAGCTTTGCTGCCCGCTTCTAGGCCGTAGTTGTACTCCTTGGCGATATCGACCAGACTTGAGACGAAGTTGGGGAACTGGTTGACCTTGAGGGGAAAGACGGCGTTGAAACGCCCTTTGTACTCGAAGCTCTTGATCGCACGGTTGAACTCACTAAAAAGCGAGTCGATCTGCTTTTTGATAAGGTGGGGGAATCGCAGCAGTATAGGGCCACGTATGCCTGTGTCTCGGATTTTTTTGGTGATCTCGTACAAAGAGGGGCAGGATGCGTGGTTGACCTTGACGACCCCTTCATCGATGAAGAAGTCGTTATTGGACCATATATCTATGCCGTAGTTTTTCATTCCATCTCCAAAAACTGCTCTTTAGGGACCACTTTTTCCTCTTTGCGCTCTAGATCCTTGATCCAGACAGTTTTGCTGCTACGCTCATTCTCTCCGATGATACAGGCGTAGCGGGCCTTCTGTCTGTCGGCCGCTTTGAGATGGGCCTTGAGACTTTTTGGTCTGTATTCGAGCAAGACACGTGACCTAGCTCTTTTTTTGGTGGCCAGGTCGAAGATCTCATCGACACACTCCTCATCCAATGCCCCTAGATAAAATCCTTCCCTTTTTGGCTCATACTCAAAAAGATCCAAGATCCTCTCTATCCCTATGGCAAATCCTACTGCTGGTGTGGGCTTGCCTCCTAGCTGCTCCACAAGACGATCGTATCGACCCCCACCTGCTACGGCGTTTTGGGCGCCAAGACCGCTGCTGACAAACTCGAAGGCGGTCTTGGTGTAGTAGTCTAGCCCCCGCACAAGATTTGGATCGATCTCATAGGCTACTCCCTGGGCGGTGAGGAGCTCTTGGAGTTTGCCAAACTCCTCCTCACACTGACCACACAGATGATCCAGAAGCTTTGGAGCTTGGGTGTAGATCTGCTGGCAGGTGGGGTTTTTGCAATCAAGCACTCGAATGGGGTTGAGATCTCTTCGACGTTTGCAGTCATCACAGATATCGTCATGGCTTCGCAAAAACTCCACCAGACGCTCTTTATAAGGGGGCAGACAGGTGGGACATCCTAGGGAGTTGATCTTGAGGCTGTAGGGGATGGAGAATCGATCCAGGATAGCCTTGGCCAGCAGGATGATCGCTCCATCTTCGTAGACGCTTGCCTCCCCAAAGCTTTCGACGCCAAATTGATGGAACTGGCGAAAACGCCCCTTTTGGGGACGTTCGTATCGAAACATGGAGCCATGGTAATAGAAGCGATGCACGCCTCCTTGGCGATCCAGCTTGTGCTCTATGAAGCTTCGTACTACCCCTGCCGTCCCCTCTGGACGCAGGACTACGTCGTTGCCCCCTTTGTCGGTAAACTGGTACATCTCCTTGCCCACGATATCGCTACTCTCTCCTACGCTTCGCCTAAAGAGCTGGGTCTCTTCCAAAAGTGGAGTCTGGATATACTCAAAGCCATAATTTCTGGCGATTCGTGAGGCCTCTTGGAGAAAGTAGAGGTATTTTTGGCTCAGAGGAGGGAGAATATCCCTCATTCCTCTTAGGGCTTTGATCATTGGTGCTTCCTTATGTGTGGCAAGATATCGTGAAAGATCTCCTCTTTGCTTTTGGTGGCATCCAGGATGATATAGGGTCGATCCAGACGCTTTAGGAGCTCTTTCATAATATCTTGGACTCTTAATAGATACTCTATGCCTCTTTGCTCGATGCTGTCTAGAGGCTGGGTGGCGAATCTTTTTCGAAGCTCCTGTGGGGTAAGAGAGAAAAAAACTATGAGATCTGGCTCGACGCCTTGCATTGCGAGACGATTGAGATCGATGAGCTGCTCTAGATCGATACCGCTCTTTACGTGGGCGTAGGCGATGCCAGAGAGATATCCCCTATCGCTGATGATAATGCGATTTTTGTTGGGTTTGATCACTTTTTGGATATGCTCGGCACGATCGGCCAAAAATAAAAAGAGCTCGGCCAAAGCAGAAGGGGAGGCTTCATGGAGCAGGATCTGGCGTATCTTTTGGCCTAGGGGTGTGGCTCCTGGCTCCTTGGTGACGATCAGATCCGCAAGAGCGCTTTGTAAGAGCTCTATTTGGGTACTCTTGCCGGCTCTGTCGACCCCCTCAAACAGTACATACACCTACGCACTCTCCAAAAGGGGGATGATGGAGGGAGGGACGAGATGGGAGACGTTGCCCTTGTACTTGAGGATCGCCCGCACCACCGAGGAGCTGATAAAGGCGTTTTTGAGATTTGGCATCAAGTAGAGGGTCTCGATCTCTGGATCTAGGGATTGGTTGGCATAGCCGATCTGGAGCTCATACTCAAAGTCACTCACTGCCCTGAGACCTCGTATGATCACTTTGGAGCGCTCTTTTTGGCAAAAATTGACCAAGAGTGTGTCGAAGCTTTTGATCTTGACGTTTGGGATCTCTTGGGTCGCAAGCTCAGCCATTTTGACACGTGTTTGGATATCGAACATCGGCCTTTTTTCGCTAGAGAGAGCCACGGCCACCACCACCTGGTCAAATATCCTTGCAGCTCGTCGTATGATATCTAGGTGGCCGTTGGTGATAGGGTCGAATGTACCGGGATAGATCACTTTTTTTAGCATTGCCACCTCTTATATAGATCGTGCTCGATTCTGAGCAGGTCAAACCACTTGCCGATGATGAATCGCTCCATCTGCTCCAGATCCTTTGGATCACTATAGTAGCCCAAAATCGGTGGAGCAATTATAACATTTAATCGAGAGAGTTTGAGCATGTTTTCCAAGGCTATGGGGCTAAGAGGGATCTCACGAGGAGCCAGCAGAAGTCTCTTGTGCTCCTTGAGTATCACGCTAGCGGCCCTTGTGGTGAGATTGTCCGCGATCCCGCAGGCGATCTTGGCTAGAGTGTTCATACTGCATGGGGCGATGAGCATGGCATCGATACCGAAGCTCCCACTAGCTGGTCCTTCCCAGATCGCATCATCATCTAGGATCTGGATATTCTCTTTTTTGGCTGCTATTTTTGCGTTGTCGGAGAGGATGAGATATTTTTCGACAGATGGTGGAAGCAGGTGATAGGCTTTGATACCTAGATGGGTGCCACTGGCTCCTGTGATAGCGATGACGATTTTCAAAGTCTGCCTTGTAAGTAATGGAGCGGGAGACGGGATTCGAACCCGCGACCCCCACCTTGGCAAGGTGGTGCTCTAGCCCCTGAGCTACTCCCGCAGTGGTGCCGGGGGTGGGACTCGAACCCACACGGGCAAATGCCCACGAGATTTTGAGTCTCGCGTGTCTACCAGTTTCACCACCCCGGCTTGGGGATTGAAATGTTAACAAATAGAATCTTAAAAGGATTTTAAATGAGCAAGGCGGAGGACGCCTTACCCGTTGGCGACCGCCTCTTTGAGTTTTTTGCCCACTTTAAATTTCACAACACGTGTGGCCGGGACCTTGACCACTTTGTTGGTGCCGGGTACTTTCGCCTCTCTAGCCGCTCTCATAGTGGTAGTAAATGTCCCAAAACCGATAAAGGCTACATCCTCACCCTTTTTCAAAGCTTCTTCGATCACCTCAAGCGCCGCATCGATCACTTTTTGGGTATCTTTTTTTGAGAGTCCCGCTCTTTCGGCGACCGCTTGGATAAATTCAGCCTTTTTCATAGCCCATCCTTTATTGAAATTTCATTACACTACAATTCTACAAATTTTTTTTAAAAAATTCAAGGAAATTGGAGATCTTGAGGGCAAAAAAGGCTCATTTTATGGTAATTTATTTCAGATTTTTTCTTTAAGGCAAGGAAACGAAGCCAATATTTAGTATAATTCTTTGAAAAATATCAAAGGTCGATAGATTGCGCAGAACACTCTTTTTAGTCGCCTCCATCGTCTTGGTCTACATGGGTATCTCTACCATCTTCCAAGACTTCGATTTCGTCGGAAAGATCGGCTCTTTTTTTGGTGCTTTCAACAGGGAGTTCTTTGGCTATTTGGCCTATCTCTATCCCTTTTTGCTTCTGGTGCCTCTGTGGCTTTTGTATAGCAAGCAGATCCCTAAAAAGAGAGTTTTGGAGTGGGGGCTTGGGATCTTGATGCTCTTTTTTGCCCTTTTGCTTCTCCAGGCGCTTGTGTTTGATGCTAGTGGGAAGATAGGAACTGTGGTAGTGTCGACCCTGGCACCCTATATCGGCAAGGCTGGCGTGTGGCTTTTGCTCCTGCTCTTTTTTGGGATTACCTATATTGTCTTTGGTCAAGAGCTCTTTCAAAAGATCCAGATCAAAACCCCTTCCATCCCCAGACCCAAGGAGCCAAAGGTCCAAACAATCGAGCCTGTGGAGGTGATAGAGCCCAAAAAGAGCCAAAAGAGCCAGAATGAGCCCAAGATTCGCCTCATCAAGCGTCAAAAGGAGCAAGAGAGCGAATCTTCGCCGGCCACTCCAAAAGAGGACCCCAAGCCCCAGCCTAGCCCCGAATCCCTGGATCAAAGCTCTAGATCTTCGCAGCCAGATAGTCCTAAAAAGCCAGAAGTAAGAATCGTCAGCGAGCTGGAAGAGAACAAGAAGCTTTTGGAGGCGATCGAGACTGGTAGGATACAAAAGCCCCAAAACTTCAAGCTTCCCACGCCAGATTTTTTGCAAAAACCTCCCAAGAAAAAGACAGAGATCAACGAACATGAGATCGACAGGAAGGTCAAGGAGCTCATAGACAAGCTCAAAAAGTTCAAGATAGAAGGGGATGTGGTCCGTACCTATACCGGTCCGCTGGTGACCACTTTTGAGTTCAAGCCCGCTCCCCATATCAAGGTCTCCAAGATCCTAAACCTAGCTGATGATCTGGCCATGGCCCTCAAGGCCAAGACCATCCGTATCCAAGCTCCCATCCCTGGTAAGGACGTGGTGGGTATTGAGATTCCAAACGAGGAGTTTGAGACTATCTATTTGCGTGAGGTGATCGAGAGCGATCTTTTCAAGAAGGCTGCATCGCCGCTGACGATGGCTTTGGGCAAGGATATCGTGGGCAAGCCCTTTATCACTGATCTGAAAAAACTTCCCCACCTGCTCATAGCCGGTACCACCGGAAGTGGGAAGAGTGTGGGGATCAATGCTATGGTAGTGAGTCTGCTCTATCGCAACTCCCCCGATCAGCTCAAGCTCATGATGATCGATCCAAAGATGCTCGAATTTTCGATCTACAACGACATCCCCCATCTGCTCACGCCCGTCATCACCTCATCCAAGCAGGCTGTCGTGGCTCTATCGAACATGGTGGCGGAGATGGAGCGGCGCTATCAGCTCATGAGCCAGCTCAAGACCAAAAATATCGAAGGCTACAATAAAAAGGCCAAGAAAGAGGGGCTATCAGAGCTTCCATATATTGTGGTCATCATTGATGAGCTGGCCGATCTCATGATGACCAGTGGCAAGGATGTGGAGTATTCCATCGCCAGGCTGGCCCAGATGGCCAGGGCAGCTGGTATCCATCTGATCGTAGCGACCCAGCGTCCCAGTGTCGATGTGGTCACAGGACTGATCAAGGCCAATCTGCCGGCACGTATCAGCTTTCGTGTGGGTCAGAAGATCGACAGCAAGGTGATCTTGGATAGTATCGGGGCTGAGTCGCTGCTAGGAAGAGGGGATATGCTCTTTACACCTCCGGGGGCAAATGGTCTTATACGTCTCCATGCTCCTTGGGTGAGTGAGCAAGAGATCGAAAAGATCGTGGAGTTTCTCAAAGCCCAAAGAGAGCCTGAGTATGATGAAAGATTCCTGGCGGAAAATTTAGGGAGTGGCGGTAGTGATGAGCAGAGCGCATCTGATGGCGAAGATCTAGACGAGCTCTATGAAGAGGCCAAGCAGATCGTACTGAGTGAGCGCAAGACCTCTATCAGCTACCTCCAAAGACGGCTCCAGATCGGCTACAACAGAGCCGCTAGGATCGTAGAGCAGCTTGAGAATATGGGTGTCCTCTCCGCTCCAAACAGCAAAGGCAACAGAGAGATACTGATTTAGTGTTACTATTTTGGACAGGAGCTCTATTTGGTGTTACGTAATGTTACATAAATGCTCAATGCAAGGGGAACTTTGTTAAAATTTGAAGATGAAAAATTTCTATGAGGAGTATTGATGGAAGATTTTATGAAGAAGATGGAAGAGAAGCTGCACCATTTTGAGAAGATGGTGGAAAAGGCAAAAGATGAGCTCAAAAAGGTGGACCAAGAGCTCAAAAAGGTCAAGGAAGAACTTACAAAAATAGAGGAGCAGATCATCGCCATCTCCAAGGAGATCAAGGAGCGAGAGCATAGAATTCACGAAATTTTGGGCAAACTCAAAAGGATCCAAAAAGCGACCCTCCAAGCTCAGACCCAGCGTGAGATCGAGATGCTAGAAAGAGATAGAGCGGTGCTCATGAGAGAGCTCCACCAGCACGATGAGAGACTCAAAGAGCTCAAAGAGGAATATGAAAAGCTTACCAACAAAGAGATGAAGCTTTTGGATGAGGAGATGAAACTAGAAGAGAAGAAGGCGAAGATCCTGCACGAAAAGGAGATCTTCATGAAGCGCCTCGAGCATATCATGGCTCAGCTGCAAAAGCGCATCGATCAGTTTCGACAAACTTTCAACATCAAATAA
>PUXX01000072.1 GCA_009659895.1 Campylobacterota bacterium | reverse complement strand
TTTGAAAGAAATTTTGCAAAAGGATCGATATCAATACCATAAGAGTTGAAACCATTGAGCATCGCTTCTACATTTGTTGTAGCACTTCCCATAAATGGATCTAATATAATGGAATTTTTCTTTGCATATCTTTTTATAAGAAATCGAGGGAGCTCAGGAAAGAATTTTGCTGGATATTTATGAAGTCCATGAGTAAACATTGATTGATCATAACTGATAAATAGAAATCTGTCGCCATTTTTGATTTCTATATTTGGGTCGATATCACCGTCAATACGTATTATTTCTTCACCAAATTCATTTACTATTTTGGAGGTATTGAAAAGTTTTCTAGATATTGGCTTTTTGACTCTTTTGGAAGTTGAATTCACGATCTTCTCAATTATATCACTTACCACAATTTATTCCTTTTTGACTCCATGTGTTGTTTATAAGATCATATGTATGGTATTTTAGCTTAAAACTTTTTAAATCTAAACTCACCCCTTCGCTTAGGGGTTTCTCTCTGGCACACACCTCTCCGGGATTGAGAAAGAGCGCTTTTGCTTTTTGGCACTCGAATCTATGAAGATGGCCGAAGACCACTACGTCGGTATCGGGAGTGAGGAAATAGGGCTGGTGCATGAGCTTGAAGGTGGTCGAGCCGATTTTGAAATAGTAGGGCTGCTTTTGGAGGATCAAGTTGCCGCCGGGATCGCGAAGGGCGGTGTCGGTGTTGCCGTAGACGGCGACGCACTTGATAGGAAGCGTAGCCAAGTAGTCGGCCACGCCCTGTCCTATATCTCCGGCATGGATGAGGTAGGCGACGCCTTCATCCAGTAGCCTTGCTACCATCGATATGGTGAGATCTAGCTGATCGTGAGTATCGGATATGAGGCCAATTTTCATGCATCCTCTTTATGCTTGCATTTGATACACTCATAGATATCTTTGTTGCGGTAGGTTCTTTTGGCCATCATGTAGCCGCACTCCTCGCACTTTCGATCGACAGGTTCGAATTTGGAGATGAACGTGCACTCCGGATAGTTGCCGCAGCCGTAGAATTTGCCCCGTCTGCTAAAGCGCTCCAGTATCTCACCGCCGCACTCGGGACATTTGACATCGAGCTTTTTGGGCTCGTTCTTGGCCAGAGGTTTGGTGTTTTTGCACTTAGGATATGCGCTACAGGCCAAAAATTCTCCTCTTGGACCTCGTTTGACCACCATAGGTGCGCCGCATTTGTCGCAGGTCTCCTCGCTCTTTGGGGCTTCCTCCTCCATCTGTTCGGTGTAGCGGCATTTGGGAAATCCGCTACAGGCGATGAACTCGCCAAACCTTCCTTTGCGCTTAACAAGCTCTGCGCCGCATTCGGGGCAGTTTCTGCCGATTGGCTGGGCGACTTTGAGGCTTTTGATCTCCTTTTTGCCCTTTTCGATGAGCTCGATGAAGGGATCGTAGAACTCTTTGAGAACCTTTTGCCAATCCTTTTTGGCCTCGGCGATCTCGTCGAGCTCCTCTTCCATCTTGGCGGTGAAGGAGCTATCGACGATTTCTGGGAAATGTTTTTCTAGCACCTCGATGACGGTAAAGGCGATGTCGGTTGGCTTGATCGCCTTTTTTTCAAGCTCGATGTAATTTCTGGCCTGCAACAAAGCGATGGTAGGAGCGTAGGTGGAAGGACGCCCGATGCCAAGGGATTCGAGGGTTTTGATAAGGCTAGCTTCAGTATATCTTGGCGGCGGTTCGGTGAAGTGCTGGTGGGCTTCGATTTTGGTCAGTTTCGCCTCTTCGCCCTCTTTGAGCTCGGGCAAGAGTTTATCCTTATCCTCTGTGCCAAGCACTCTGTAAAATCCATCGAAGATAAGCTTTCTACCGGTCGCTTTGAAGGTGGAGCTTGGGCTTTTGAAGTAGATGGTCTGGGTCTCGAACAGGGCATCGGCCATCTGGGAGGCTAAGAAGCGGTTGTAGATGAGGCGGTAGAGCTTGAGTTCGTCCGGGCTTAGATACTCTTTGGCTATTTGTGGTGTGAAATCCAGCATGGTCGGGCGAATCGCCTCGTGGGCCTCTTGGGCCCCTTTGGATTTGGTGGCATAGGTTTTTGGCTTTGGGGGCAGATACTCTTTGCCAAACTTTTGCTCGATGAGCTCCAGCGCCGCCTCTTGGGCCTCTTTGGCGATGTTGAGGCTATCGGTTCGCATATAGGTGATGACTCCCGTGACCCCTTTTGGCGTCTGGACGCCCTCGTAGAGCTTTTGGGCTATCATCATCGTCTTTTTGGGGCTAAAGCCAAGCTGGGTCGAAGCTGCTTGCTGAAGAGTAGAGGTCATGAAGGGAGCCGGAGATTTGGAGACGCGCTTTTTCTTCTCGATCTTTGCGACGACGAAGGGCTCGTTCTTGACCTTTTGGACGATATTTTGGGCTTGGGTTTTGGTCTTGATGTCCATTTTTTGAAGCTTCTTGCCTTCGAACTCGAACAAAGAGGCGTCGATCGTGTCGTTGAAGAGGGCGTCGATCGTCCAATACTCTTGGGGCTTGAAGGCTTTGATCTCTCGCTCTCTATCGACGACCAGTTTGAGCGCGGCGCTCTGGACTCGGCCGGCACTCAGGCCTCGTTGGATTTTGCTAGCGAGCAGGGGGCTTAGTTTATAGCCTACAATGCGATCGAGGAGCCTTCTGGCTTGTTGGGCGTTGACCCGGTTCATATCGATGGTGCGAGGATTTTCCAAAGCTTTCTTGATAGCGCTTTTGGTGATTTCGTGAAAGACGATGCGAGGGAGCTCTTGCGGGTCTTTACCGATGGCGTGAGCGATATGGTAGCCAATCGCCTCTCCCTCTCGATCCTCGTCGGTGGCGATGTAGACTTGATCCGCTTTTTTGGCCAGCTCTTTGAGCTTTTTGGTGATGTCACTGTGATCTTTGTCGACGCGGTATTGAGGGATGAAGCGATCCTCTTCGATTTTGATGCCGAAACTGCTTTTAGGAAGGTCTCTGATGTGGCCTTTTGAGGCGATCACTTCATAATCTTTTCCCAAGAAGTTCTTGATCGTTCGCGCTTTTGCCGGAGATTCGACGATGATTAGATTTTTTCCCATACCTATCCCGAAATTGTTTTTTTCGCTATTCTAACATATAATACACAAAAAGCTAAAAAGGGTGTTCGTGGGTGAAATCTTTGCCAAAAACAGCTCTATTGTCTATATGGCGCTGCTTCATACCATGAAGTTAAGCTCTATCAAAGTTCCCGCCATCTCCCCCACTTTCTTCGCCTCAATCGCCAAGATGTGCGGCGTGGAGGTGGAGCTGGTGGATACGAGGCTGGACTTTGGAGCCCAAGGGGATGTGGTCCACAACTTCTTCGAGACTTTTACACCAAAAGCAAAAATCGTCTTTCAAAACTTCGGCGAGCCGGTGGGGGAGGCGGAGGTTTTCGTGATGAAGCGGGGCAATTGCGTCAAGGTGCTCATAGAAGATGAGGAGCTAAGACAAAAGGTGGAGCTCTTTTTGAATGGCGGCGTCAAAAAAGGGCGGCTATGGAACTATGATCTGGTGGATGTCGGGGTCAAGAACCTTCGAGGGCCGTGCGAAGTTGAAAAAGAGGCGATCGAGGCCTCCAACGAAGTGGTGGAGTATCTTGACGATGCTTTCAGGGCCAATCCCTATTTTGATATATTGAAAATCGGTCCAAAGACGCTCAAAGAGCACTATCCCATTTTGCTCAAGCCCTCTTTGTATTGTCCAAAAGAGGACATCTACACCGAGCTTCAAAAAAGAGGGATCGACGTGGAGGTGCGCTTCAAGCCGCTCTATCGAACGACGCTTGTTGGCGGGGAGTTTTTGCCAACAAGCGAGGAGCTCTATAAAGCGCTGCTGGTGCTGCCGCTAAGAAAAGATGTGGCGGAGCCTCTTTTTGAGGTATTGCAAAAATATAGCCATAGAGGATGTAGGTTCTAATATGTATATAGTAAGCGACGAAGTGCAACGAAGCGAAGATATCACCATCACCGACGAGAAGCAGATCATCTTTAGCTCCACCAAAAAGCCCGAGATTATCCGGTGGCTCTTGCAAAAGGGGTTTCACGAGAGCTTCATCGAAGATATCCAAAGCGAGGAGCAGGGCATCGTATACGAAGAGAGCGAGAATTTCAAGCTCTTGGTGCTCAAGATCTTTCGCCGAAGCGAGGAGGATTTGCTTCTCTACGTCGATATCAACGCCGTCATTATCATCACCGAGAACAAGCTCTTCTTTTTGTGTGACGAGCGAGACGTAGTCCAAAGGGTGGTGGCGAGATTTCGTAGGCGATACAAAAAAGGCGACTCCATCCCTTATGCCAGCTACACCCTCTTGGATATCTTGATAGACTGGACGATGAATATCATCGATCTCATCGACGACAAGCTCGAAATCATCGAAGATCAGATCTTTAGCGAAGAGTTCGACGAAAAGGAGATCCAAAAGAGCCTCTATTTCGCCAGACGAAGCCTCAACAAGATATCAAAGACCAGCGTATTGGAAAACGACGTCATCAACAAGCTCTACAACCATCTCCCCACCGCCGTGCGAAAGAAGCTGCGATTCGAGTTTATCGATCTCAAAGAGCACTTGAGCTTTCTTATCCATGAGTCGAGGTCTTATCTCGATCGCACCGGCTATTTGCAAAACCTCATCATGGGTATCATGAGCAACCGCATGAACAAGACGATGCAAAGACTCACTGGCATTACGCTCATCTTCTTGCCCCTGACCTTCATCGTAGGCAATTATGGGATGAATTTTAAGTATATGCCAGAACTATCGTGGCGCTACGGCTACGCATTTGTTTGGGTTTTGAACATCGTCATAGCTATTGCGATCTATCTATGGCTAAGGAGGAAGCGATGGATTTAGAAAAAATCAAAAATTTACATCAAAAGTGTCAAAAGCAAAAGAGTGATCTTTATACCTTTTTGGAAGAGGAGCTTCCCCAACTCAACGTAGAAGATCGTCTCAAGGTGATGGCCGAGGTGCTCAACGAGCATTTGGAAGAGTATGAATACGATCAAGCCGATAAGCTCAAACGAGAAGAGTATTCCATCACCAAATTCTATCCTAAAAAGTGATGTGCGGCTTTTTCGGCGTTGTCGGCAAGATCGACGAAGCAAGAGCGCTTCGAGCTTTAGATCGCATCGCCCATAGGGGCAAGGATGAGCGGGGCGTCTATAAAAGAGAGAATCTCTTTTTGGGGCACAATCGCCTCTATATCGTGGATAAAGATGCCCACCAACCTATGGAAAGCGAAGAAAAAGTCGTCGTCTTCAACGGCGAAATCTACAACTACGAAGCGCTCCAAGTCCCAAACGACACCGCCGCGATTTTAAAGGTCGCTCCCGATTTCAAGCGACTGGACGGGATGTTCGCCTTTGGGTTGGCGGATAAGAAACGGCTCTACTTGGCCAAAGATATTTTCGGCAAGAAGCCTCTTTACTACTACGAAGGGGCCGATTTTTTCTGCTTTGCCTCGGAGATCAAGGCAATAGAAGAGTATGTGGGGAGGTTGGAGTTTGAGAAGGAGGCTCTTAGCTCTTACCTCTCCTTTGGGGCAGTGCCAGATCGGCGCACCTTTTATAGGGGAGTCAGAAAGCTTCTTGGAGGAGAGCTGCTAAGCCTTGATATCGCTACGAGAGATTTTAGGATCGAGCGCTTCGATACGCCTTTGAAATGGGACTCTTTTGATCTTGAAGCAGTGCTTCAAGAGTCGGTAAAAAAGCGGCTCCAAGGAGATTTTGAGGTGGCGGCGCTTCTTAGCGGCGGTGTCGATAGTTCGCTGGTAAGCGCTATGGCTAAGAAGCTTCAAGGAGAGCTTCATACCTTCAGTATCGGCTACGAGGAGGGGCGCTATAGCGAACTGCCTTTTGCCAAGGAGGTGAGCCGACACATAGGTAGCCTCCACCACGAGGTGATATTCAAAGAGGAGAATTTCTTTGAGAGTTTGGAATTTTTAGTCGATCACTACGACGAGCCTATCGGCGATAGTGCGGCGCTGCCTCTTTGGTATCTTTTGGGCAAGGTAAAAGAGGCCGGATTTCGGGTGGTGCTCAGTGGCGAGGGGGGAGACGAGCTCTTTTTGGGCTATCGCCAATACTTTGAGTTTTTCGATCTCTATAAGGCCAGAGAGCTCAAATACAAAAACTGGCTCAAAAACTACTTCAAAGCCCACTTTAGCCCCAACAAGGAGTGGGAGTGGTATAAGAGGGCTTTGAGCGACGAGGAGATTTTTCGAAGCAGTTGCGAGGTCTTTACCGATCTGCAAAAAAATCTCTTCCTTCGCCAAAACGTTCGTGATGGCGAATCACTCCAAGCTCTTGAGCCCGTCTTTAGGGAGTGGGAGGAGCATGGATGGCAAAGCCTTTGGGACTTTTTTAGCTTCGTCGATCTTAGAGTTCGTCTGGAGGCTCTTTATCTAAAAAAGCTAGATATGACCAGCATGGCTCATACCATAGAGGCCAGAACACCTCTGCTCGATAGCGCCGTCGCCTCGGCGGCTTTTGGGGATCCAAGACGAAGTGAAGGACCCAAAGCGGCGCTTAAGAGAGTGGCCAGACACTATATCCCAAGAAGTGTCATAGAGCGCAAAAAGAGGGGCTTTTCCTATCCTCATATGGAGTGGATCCAAAGAAGCGATCTTATAGAAAAGATGCGAGAGATCAACGATCAGATTCTCTTTTTCAAGCCCGATCAGCTTGATTTTTTGATACAATCAGCAAAACGAAATAGATTCTCTCGCCATTTTTGGCTGGTACTGGCCTTTTTGCTCTGGTTTGAGAGAAAATTTTTATAAGGAGTCTGGATGCGTATCTTTTTTTCGTTGCTGCCTCTTAATATCATTCCCATAGCGCTCATTTTTTTGCATGAGTTTGGCTATATCGAGTATAAAGACAACTACACCTTCGCCCTCATTGTCTCCGGGCTACTTATCTTTACGCTCTCCATCGAGATGGTCAAATCCGCTATGTTCGCCCTCTCAGGACCTGCCAGTTGGCTCGACTTTTTCATGTCCTTTTTGCTCCTCATCGCCGTCTTTGGCTATATCGTCTATGTCTACGTCAAGCAAGGAGGCGTGCCTTCACCGCTCTTTTGGTTGGCACTTGAGGCCCAGACGCTTGACGTGGTGGTAGGTTTTTACATCGCCGTCACCAACGCCAGACGGGATATCGGAGTGGAGCATTAGAGGATGCGGGGGAGGGTGATGCCGGTTTGCTGCTGGTATTTGCCTCTTTTGTCTTTGTAGCTTACTTCACAATCTTCGTCCCCTTCGAAAAAGAGCACCTGCGCTATCCCCTCGTTGGCATAGATCTTGGCCGGGAGGGGGGTGGTGTTGGATATCTCGATGGTGATATGCCCCTCGAACTCCGGCTCAAAGGGAGTGACGTTGACGATGATACCGCATCTGGCATAAGTGCTTTTTCCCACACATATAGCAAGGACGTTGCGAGGGATACGAAAATACTCCACCGTGCGTGCCAGGGCGAAAGAGTTGGGCGGGACGATACAGACGTCGCCTTTGAAGTCCACCACGTTTCGCTCATCAAAAGCCTTGGGATCGACCACTTCGGCGTTGACGTTGGTAAAGATCTTAAACTCATCACTCACACGTATATCGTAGCCGTAGCTGCTAAGACCATAGCTAACCACGCCTTGGCCTATTTGATCTTCACAAAAGGGTTCGATCATCCCTTCTTCAAGTGCCTTTTTTCGTATCCAACAATCGGCTTTGAGTCCCATAAATTCCCTTAGAGTGGCTTTATAAAATTTATGATATTATAGCATACTACTACACTTCTGAGGAGACGGAATGGATTTCAAAGAGATCAAAGAACTGATAAAAATTTTTGATAAAAGTGGACTTAGCAAATTTAAACTCAAAAAAGATGATGTCGAGATCACCTTGCGAAAGGAGATAGGCCAAGCCCCTGCCGATTCTGCGCAGAGCGCCCCTCAAGCCGCCGCTCTGCCCGCTCCGCAAGCCGCCGCCAAAGAGGAGAATTTGGAAGCTGCGAAGAAGAAGGGCGAATATATCACCTCTCCGATGGTAGGGACCTTCTATCGAGCTCCCAGCCCCGACAGCCCTCCCTTCGTGCAAGTAGGCGATACCGTCAAGAAAGGCCAGACCATCGGTATCATCGAGGCGATGAAGATCTTCAACGAAATAGAGGCGGAGTTCGATTGTAAGATTTTGGAAATTTTGGTCGAGGACGGCCAGCCGGTAGAGTACGATATGCCCCTATTTTTGGTAGAGAGGCTCTAGATGGGAAAGCTGGAGAGGATCCTCATAGCCAACAGAGGCGAAATCGCTCTTAGAGCCATCCGCACCATCAAGGAGATGGGCAAAAAGGCGATAGCCGTCTACTCCAAGGCGGACAAAGATGCCCACTACCTCAAGCTTGCCGACGCGGCTATCTGTATCGGAGGGGAGAAGAGCAGCGAGAGCTATCTCAATATCCCTGCCATTATCAGTGCCGCGGAGATCGCCGAGGCGGATGCTATCTTCCCCGGATACGGCTTTTTGAGCGAGAATCAGCAGTTCGTGGAGATCTGCAACCTCCACGGCATCAAGTTCATAGGCCCAAGCCTTGAGGTGATGCAGCTTATGAGCGACAAGTCCAAGGCTAAAGAGGTGATGAAGAAGGCAGGAGTACCGGTGGTACCCGGAAGCGAAGGGGCGATAGGAAGCGTCGAGGAGGCAAAAAAAGTCGCCAAGGAGATAGGATATCCCGTGATTTTAAAAGCTGCCAGCGGGGGTGGTGGTAAGGGTATGAGGGTAGTCGAGGATGAGAGCTATATCGAAAACGCCTACTTAGCTGCTGAGAGCGAGGCTATCAGCGCTTTTGGGGACGGCACGATCTATATGGAAAAATTTATCAAAAACCCTCGCCATATCGAGGTGCAGCTCTTGGGCGATAGCCACGGCAACGTGGTCCATATCGGCGAGAGGGACTGCTCCCTTCAAAGACGCCACCAAAAGATGGTGGAGGAATCTCCGGCGGTCTTTTTGGACGATGCGACCAGAGCCAAGCTTCACGACGTAGCGGTCAAGGCGGCCAAAGCGATCGGCTACGAAAATGCCGGGACGATCGAGTTTTTGGTCGATGCGGACAAGAATTTTTACTTTATGGAGATGAACACGAGGCTCCAAGTCGAACACCCGGTGAGTGAGATGGTCAGCGGCATCGACATCGTGGAGTGGATGATACGAATCGCCGAAGGAGAGAAGCTCTTTAGTCAAGATGAGGTCCGGCTCAAAGGCCACGCTATCGAGTGCCGTATCAACGCCGAAGATCCCCAAAAGTTCATCCCAAGCCCGGGTAAGATCAAGAGATGGATAGCCCCCGGGGGCAAAGACGTGCGGCTCGATAGCCATGTCTACTGCAACTACATCGTACCACCCTACTACGACTCCATGATAGCCAAGCTCATCGTCTGGGGCGAGGATCGAGAGAGGGCGATCGCCAAGATGAAGCGGGCACTCGATGAGTTTGAGGTGGGAGGTATCAAGACCACCATCGATTTTCATCGTAAGATGATGGAGAATCCAGACTTCATCTCCAACAACTTCGATACCAAATATATCGACGAGAAGTATTTAAAGTAGCCATGAGGGATGTGGGCCTAGACTTTTTGCGTCAGATAGGGTCCCATCGCTTTCATACCGTCTTGGCTGATCCTCCATGGCAGTTTCGAAATCGGCTGGGGAAAATGGCTCCAGAGTATAGATACTGTACCCGCTATCCTACACTCTCTCTTGAAGAGATAAAATCGATCCCCGTATATGAAGTGGTCGAAGAGCCTGCCCATCTTTATCTTTGGGTACCGAATGCTTTGCTTAAAGAAGGGCTTGAGGTCATGGAAGCATGGGGTTTTACTTATAAAACCAATCTTATCTGGTATAAGGTGCGAAAAGATGGAGGACCAGATAGAAGAGGTGTGGGGTTTTATTTTCGAAATGTGACGGAGATGATACTTTTTGGTGTGCGGGGCAAAAATGCACGGACACTTCCTCCCGCCAGAACCCAAGAGAATATTATCTTGGCTCGCAAGAGGGAGCACTCAAGAAAACCGGATGAGCAGTATAGGCTCATAGAGTCTTGTAGTCCTGGTCCATATCTGGAGATGTTCGCTAGAGGTACCAAGGATGGGTGGTATGGATGGGGCAATGAAGCCCAGGAGTATGCACCAAAATGGAGTACCTACAAAAATCACTCCCAAAGGGCCAAGGAGACCCTTGGGAGTTAGTGGAGTTCTTCGTTGAGTTTGACCTCTTTGCTTGATCGGAAGACCTTCATCTGGCCTGTCGTAGAGTCCTGGCGAAAATGCAGACCGCTAAGACCTGCAAGCTCTCTTCCTTTGAAGATCTCTTTGTATTGAGCGTCCCACTGGGGATTGGCCTCTTTGATACGCTCAAAATCCTCTTCACTCACAAAAAACTTGGTCCCCTCCAATACGGCGATACCCGCATCGACGATGCAGCCATCACCCAAGGGAATACCGGTGACGGAGTTGGCTCCAAGGAGGCAGTTCTCACCGATGCTGATAGGGTTGCCACTAGTACCGCTAAGCACTCCCAGGATCGAAGCGCCACCGCCCACGTCGCTCCCTTTGCCGACAACCGCGCTAGAGCTGATACGTCCCTCGACCATGACAGGTCCCAAAGTCCCGGCGTTGAAGTTGATATAGCTAGCTCCAGGCATCACCGTGGTGCCAGCTGCCAGCTGGGCTCCCATGCGCACCTTGCTTGCGTCCAAGATCCGGGTATTGTCGGCTGGGATGATATGCTGTAAAAATCTTGGGAACTTATCCACCGCGTCGATGACGGGGTATTGGCCGCTCATTTTAAGTGCAAGTTCATTTTCTCTGAGCCACTCAAGCTCGATTGGCTTGGTGCCGCTCCAAGCGACATTGTGCAAGATCCCAAAAGCCCCGTTTAGGTTGACGCCACGTAGAGGCGCTTTGCCCGTGGAGAGGGCGTAGAGTTTGAGATAGACCGCTTCGACACTTTGAGGAGCTGCGTCTGCAAATAAGAAGACCACTCTATAATCACTCAGATCCTCTTGCTCGCTCAAAAACTTCATCACCTGCACATTTTTGTGGGCATCCCCTATCGCTTCGTCAAGCCATGGAGAGCAAAGGGCCAAGGCGTTTTGGACGAAGGCTGGTGTGACATCGAAGATCGCCTCGTCACCTTCTTGGGGGATCGGTTGGCCAGATTCATTGAGAGCCTTTTGAAAAATAGCGGCACTGCCGTAGTTCTCTTCGTAGTTGATGAATGGGAACGTAGCTTGCAAGATCTTGTCGGGGTTTTTTTGGCCTCTGTCGACTCTGGCTATACCAAAGGCCAAAGGCTGGCGATAGTAGGCGCTATTTTGCACCTCTTCGACGATTGCGAAAAAATCCTCTTTAGTCATAGTGCTCCTTTAAGATTTGTATATCTGCTCCGGCACGAAGTTTATCAAAATAGTCTTTAATAACTTTGGCTCTATTCTCTTTAGCAAGTTTGTTTAAAATATACTCTTTTGCCTCTTCAAAAGGGATGATCTCCTTGCCCTCCTTGCTCTGGATATACAAAAGCAAGTAGCGATCTCCCAGAGGTAAGATCTGAGTGAAGGAGCCTTCGGGAGTCTGGGAGAGCATGGCGGCGAACTGAGGGTTGACCTTTTCTAGATCGACCACCTCTTCGCCCTTTTGCAAAAGCAGAGGATCTGTAGGCTCATAGAGTGGATTGCTACGGATCTGCTCTAAGATCTCCTTGGAAGGGGAGATATATTTGACTACACTGACGCTTTTGGCCACTTCAAACTGCTCTGGATGGGTATCGTAATACTCTTTGAGGCGATCTTCTGTGATATGTCCCATCTGGATCTGGGCGATTTTGTCATAGAGTTTTTGGCGAAGAAGCTGCTCTTTGAAGCGCTTTTTGTACTCTTGCCACCCTATTCCCTGACGCTGGAGAGTCTGGCGCAGATCGAAGATATCCATCCCTTTTTTTCGGGCGAACTCCTCTATGGCTCTTTCCAGCTCAAAGTCATCCACATCGATTCCCAGCCGTTTTATTTCGCTTTGTTCGATCTTCTTTTGGATCAGCAGATCTATGGCCTTGCTAGGGGGTATGCCAAGCTCTCTAGCGCTCTTTTCGATCTCGTAGGTGGTGATGGGCTGGCCGTTGACTACGATAGCGACGGCATCTATGACCCTTGCCAAAGAGAGGATCGACAAGAAAGCTCCGATGAGAAAAATTCGCATGAAGCGCCTTTTTTTGTTTCGATTTTACCACGCTTTAACTAAGAGTAGGTTAAAATCAAAATAAAAAAAAGGATAGGGATGGTGGTGACCAGATTTGCTCCAAGTCCTACGGGGTATCTGCATATCGGAGGGCTACGTACGGCGCTTTTTAATTGGCTGTGGGCCAGGAAAAATGGAGGGAAATTTTTGCTTCGGATCGAAGATACGGATCTAGCAAGAAATAGTGAAGATGCGCTCAAAGCTATCTTGGAGGCTTTTGAGTGGGTAGGCTTGGATTATGATGGTGACGTGGCCTACCAGAGCAAGCGGTTTGATATCTACAAGCGCTACATCCAAAAGCTTCTGGATGAGGGCAAAGCTTATTACTGCTACATGACTAAAGAGGAGCTTGATGCTTTGAGAGAGGAGCAGCTACAAAGGGGAGAGCGCCCAAGATACGATCGAAGATATAGAGACTTTAGCGGCGAGCCGCCGGCGGGAGTGAAGCCGGTGGTGCGCATCAAAGCCCCCTTGGAGGGAGATATCGTCTTCGAGGACGGGGTCAAGGGTACCATCGTCATCAAAGCCGAGGAGGTGGACGATTTCATCATCGCCAGAAGCGACGGCACACCGACTTATAACTTCGTCGTCGCCATCGACGATGCGCTCATGGGAGTGACCGACGTAATACGAGGCGACGATCACCTCTACAACACTCCCAAGCAGATCTTGGTCTACGAAGCGCTGGGGCTCAAAATCCCCAAGTTCTACCATGTGCCGATGATCCTCAACGAAGAGGGCAAGAAGCTGAGCAAACGAGACGGGGCGATGGACGTGATGGAGTACAAGCGGATGGGCTATCTGCCCGAGGCTCTGCTCAACTTCTTGGTGCGCCTTGGCTGGAGCCACGGGGATCAGGAGATCTTTAGCATAGAGGAGATGAAAGAGCTCTTCGATCCCAAGGATATCAACAAATCGGCCTCGGCTTACAACCTCTCCAAGCTCCAGTGGCTCAACGCCCACTACATCAAAAACTCCCCCAACGATCGGCTGGTGGGATTGCTGGAGGATTTCGGGGTCTATGTAAGAGATCACGATCGAAAGGAGATCTTGCTCGACGCTCTCAAAGAGCGGGCGAAGACCATCAAAGAGCTGGCCGAAATGGCCAAGGAGATCTTGGAAGCGCCTCAAGCGTACGATGAGAAGGCTTGCAAGAAGGCCTGCAAGGGAGAGTGGAAGGAGATACTGCAAGATTTCGCCCAAAGGCTCGAGAGAGCGACTCCCCATCTACCCAGCGACTACCACGATCTCATCAAAGAGGTGGTCGAAGCGCGCCAGATCGGCTTTGGCAAGATAGGTCAGCCCCTGCGTGTAGCACTCCTTGGGAAGATGAGCGGTCCAGATCTGGCGGATGTGATGGCGATCGTGGGCAAGGATGAGACGCTAAGGCGAATCAGAGCTCTTTTGGAGTCGAAGTAGCCTTTTTGGCTATTTTGAGAAACTTTTTTAAAGAGCGCTTCTCCTTGATGGAGATGGTATAGCCTATGAGTTTGAGATAGGCTTGGATCTCTTTGGAGCTTAGTCCGCTCCGTCTGGCGTATTGTTTGAGAATATAGTCAGGGATCTTGCCTCTATACTCTAAAAACTCCTTGGCCAGTTTTTGGTAGGCCTTTGGGCGCTTTCGGTAGCAAAATCTGGCGAATACGAATGGGAGGCGGTACTTTTCGTACCATTTCCTGGCCAGATCGACACATCCTTTGTGTTTGTGGCGCAAAGCTTTGTCTCCAATGAGGATCTCTCCTTGAAGTCCCAAAACTTTTGCTAAAATATTGGAGGTATCGGACTCTTCGTCTTTTTTGTGTGTACCTGGGCAGACCAAGACACTGGCGACTTTTTTGTGGGCTACGATACCAAAGTCGCTACAGCTATATTTGGCGCTGATGATACTAGAGATCACCGCAGCTTCGACGCGCCCCTTTTGGAACTTTTTGTTGATCTGGCTAGGAACTCCTTTGTAGAAGTTGAGTGCCGCTTTTTCCTGGGAGTTGAGGCGCTTTTTTAAAAAGACATAGAAGGGTAAAAGGTTGATATAGTCAATTTTTCCGATAATCATGGGCACAATTATATGATAAAATTGATAAAAAAATTCAAAGGATGTCGATGGTACGTGTGGAGTTTTTGGGACCTATTGGCAAGGAGCCTATGGAGATGGAGGCTAGGAGTCTGAAGGATGTGGCAAAGAGACTGCAAGAAGATCCCACTCTAAAACAGTGGCTGGGCCAGTGTGCCGTAGCGGTCAACGACCAGATCGTCAAGAGTTTGGATACTCCTCTCAAAAGTGGTGACAAGGTCTCCTTGCTGCCACCGGTATGTGGAGGCTAAGATGCTTGAGCTCTATCCTGGAGAGTTGAATGTAGACAAGATCTTTAGCAGGTGGCGTAAATGGGGAGAGGATAAGAACTTTGGTGCTTTTATCACCTTTGTAGGGACGGTCCGTGAGGAAGATGGGATAGAGGCTTTGAGCTTCGATGTCTATGAGCCTATTTTAAGACGGTGGTTTGAGCAGTGGCAGCAAAGGGCCAAAAGCAGAGGAGCTGTGCTAAGAATGGCCCATAGCAAGGGCAATGTACCTATTCATACCTCAAGTTATATGGCAGCTGTCTTTAGTCCTAAAAGGAGAGTGGCTCTAGATCTGATCGAAGAGTTTGTAGAAGATTTCAAAGCCAACGCACCTATTTGGAAATACGATATCAAGAATGGAGAGCGCATCTACGCCAAGGATCGAAGCCATCCTATCGAGGGTAGTGGACTCTTGGATAGTATCTGATGTATTATAGCTGTCGGCTCACGTTTGCTTCACGCTTTTTTTGTATAATAGCACAAATTCCTTAGGAGCGTGGATGATTAGCTTTGAAGAGTCGATGGAGATTTTGGATGCACTACCCATAGAGCCCAGGGGTGTACAAAAGCTCTGTCTCACGGATGCCGTGGGGCGCTATCTAGCCCAAGATATCGTAGCCGATACCGACAGCCCCCAGGCTCCCACCGCTGCGATGGATGGATACGCCATAAGGGCGGTGGATCAAGAGCGAAAAAGGCTGGTGATCGTCAATGAGACTCCCGCCGGCAGCGAAGTAGCCCAAGAACTCAAAGAAGCAGAAGCTATCAAGACCTTTACGGGATCGCTGATGCCCGAGGGGGCCGACACCCTCATCCCTATCGAAAATGTCCAGGTCCAAGGGGATCAGATCACTATCCTAGAGCCGGTGCCCCAGGGTTTTAGTGTGCGTCCGGTGGGAGAGAATTACAAAGAGGGCGAGACCCTCATCCCCAAAGGAAGCCGTATCGGGTTTGCGGAAGTGGGTGTGATGGCCAGCCTCAATATCGTCTGGCCCAAGGTCTATCAAAGACCAAAAGTCGCCATCCTGGCTACGGGCAGTGAGGTGTTGGAGCTGGGAGAGGAGCAGCGCTCCATAGCCCAAATACGTAGCTCCAACAACTATACCCTCCAGGCTCTAGCCAGGATCCATGGAGCAGAGCCGGTCCAGCTGGGGGCTGTCAAAGATGACAAAGGCTCCATCACGCAGGCCCTCAAAGAGGCCCTAAAAAGTGCCGATATCGTCGTCACTACCGGTGGCGTGAGCGTGGGGGATTATGATTTTGTCAAGGATGTGGTGCGCTCTGAACTTGGCGCCGAAGTGGCTTTCAAGGGTGTGGTGATCAAGCCGGGGCAGCATGTGATGGTGGCGCAAAAGGATGAGAAGTTCATCGTGGCACTGCCCGGTTTTGCTTTTTCTAGTACTGTCACCTTCATGCTCTATGTCCTGCCTCTGCTCTATAGGATGCAAGGGAGCCGATATCGGCCCACGATGGTCTATGCCACGCTCAAGGAGCCTTTTAGGAAACGGAGCAAGAAGACGGAGTTTACCCCTTGCAACGTCACGATCGAAGATGGGGAGTTCTTCGTCGATTTCCAAGGCAAGAGGGAAGGAAGCAGCGCGATCCTGACCAATATGCTGGGGCCAAAGAGTGCTTTGGTCGTCACGTCCCCTGAGGAGGGGGACAAAGAGGCCGGCGAGCGGGTGCTCGTATGGCTTATACATCAAATATGAAAGGATAGCAATGATAAAAAAGATCATTTTGATGGTAGCTTTTGTAGCTCTGCTCTTTGGAGGAGAGTCTATCGATAGAAGCTTTGAGTTAACAGGCGTTCATGGAGAGAAGATCCATATCCATGTCAAAAACAGCGGGATCGAGGTCAAGGAGTATCCCAATAAAGTCATTATCCTAGACTTTTTTGGGAAAAACTGCCCACCTTGTAAGGCTGAGATCCCTATATTGGGCAAGCTTCAAAAAAAGATGCAGGACAAACTCCAGATCATCGGACTCCATGTCCAGCACCCATTGACCAAGAGGGATATTCAAGAGCTCCATGAAAGAGGGATCAACTATCCTATTTTTGACTATGTGCAGACAGAGCAAAACAGGGCCTTTGTAGATTTTATGGGAGATCTGACGGGCTGGAGCGGGACGATCCCTTTTATGCTCTTTTTTGATAAGAGTGGTAATTATGCAGGGTACCATTTAGGTATGGCCGATGAGAAGAGTTTGGAGAAGTTTATCGAAAAACTTTATAACAAGCAAAAAAAGGCTCAAAAAGGTAAGAATCCTCACCAAAATGAGCCCTCTGCAAAAGAGTCCAATACCACGAAGAAGTAGGGCTTAGCCCTCCTTCTTCAAAAACTCCTTGATCGTCTCTTCGTCCAGTTTCTCTTTATCGTATTTGACGACGATGAGCTTTTCCGTTTCGTTGACGTAAAAATCTGTGATGCCCTCCATCACCTTGAGCCCCGCAAGTTTTTCCTTGTCGTAGTTGTCAAAATCCAAAAAGAGATTGGCTCTGACACCTGGATTGCGCATACCAACTATCCAGTATATCCAGACGGCGCAGATAAGAAGCACGGCGATAGCCACCGCCTTTTCGCCGCCGTATTGATACAAAAGCCCCCCAAGAGCGCCGCCAAGAAAGATACCGATATAGGCGAAGGTGTTGGCTACGCCAAGGGCTGCTCCTTTTTGGTGGACTTTGGCGAATTTGCTCACGAAGCTTTGCAAGAGCGGTTCGAACATATTGAAGCCTATGAAGAAGAAGACGGCTCCGACGGCAAAGAGGATGAAGGAGTCGCTAAATCCCATGAGAGCGAAACTTGCGGCGATAAAGAGGATCGAGACGATGAAGACCTCCTTGCCTTTGTGGTATTTCTCCCCAAAGACCGCTGCCGGTCCCATAGCCAAAATCCCAAAAATCACTGCAGGAAGGTAGACCTTCCAGTAGTGCTCCGGCCCCATGCCAAACTTTTGTTTCATCAAAATCGGGATCAAGAAAAAGGCGATGGCCATAGTGGAGGAGTGGAAAAGGAAGGTGATATACATCCGCACAAGGTCTTTGTCTTTGAAGACATGTTTGATCTTGGCCTCTTCTTCGCTATAGTGGTGGACGATCTTTGGAGGCTCCGGCACGGCGGTAAAGAGGATAAGAAGGGCCATAATAGCAAGTGCTGCCGTAAGCCAAAAGAGAGCCCGCACGCTATAAAGGCCGCCGATGATGGGGCCGATGATCATGGCCGCCGCGAAGCTAAGAGCTATGACCATACCCATGACAGCCATGGCGTGGGCTCGCTCGTCCTCTCGCACGTAGTCTGCGATCATGGCCGTCACCACGCTCCCTATCGCTCCGGCTCCTTGCAAGAAGCGCCCAAGCAAAAGGACATAGATATTATCGGCGATCGCTGCAATCACCGAGCCCGCCGCAAAGAGCAAGAGCCCTATGAGGATGGTCTTTTTGCGCCCGATTTTATCGCTGAGTACTCCAAAGGGCACTTGCAAAAGGGCTTGGGTAAAGGCGTATCCCCCAACAGCCACGCCGGCTAAAAAGGCGGTGCCGCCTGGAAGCTCCAAAGCGTATTGGCTCAGCACCGATAAAACGATAAAGAGCCCAAAAAACCTCAAGGCCACGATGAGGCTTAGAGGCAGAACCTTTTTGACGATCTCTTTCACTGATCTTCCTTTATGATAAAATTTTGCCAACTTTAATTGTAGGACGTTCCATCTAAAAAAGGAAACAAAATGAGAGTTATTTTAGCTTCTTCAAATAAAGGCAAGATACAAGAGATCCAAAAGCTCCTGGGCGTGGAGGTGGTGCCCTACAAAGATATTTTAGGAGAGCTTGAGATCGTAGAGGATGGCGAGAGCTTCAAAGAGAACGCCATCATCAAGGCGAAGGCCATATATGAAAGACTCCCAGATGAGATCGTCATCGCTGATGATAGCGGGATCAGCGTGCCGGCTCTAGGTGGCGAGCCCGGGATCTATAGTGCCAGATACGCCGGAGTAGGTGCTAGCGACAAAGAGAATCTTCAAAAACTCATCTCCAAGCTCAAAGAAAAAGGATTGGAGCGTACGCCGGCCTACTACACCGCCGCCATCGCCATCGCCTCTGGTAGTGGCATCTATACGACTCACGGCTGGATGTGGGGGGAGGTGATCGATGAGGCAAGAGGTGACAAGGGGTTTGGATACGATCCCATGTTCATCCCCGAAGGATACGACAAGACCCTCGGTGAGCTGGACGAAGATGTAAAAAAGCGCATAAGCCATAGAGCCAAGGCGCTGGAGCTGGCCAAAGTGGTATTGGAGAAGATCAAGTGAGGAAATTTTTCGAAGATCTCAAAATCATCTACCAGATGCTGGAATCTGAACAGGCCCAGCTTCAGCGCTATTTCGATCTGGTCAAGGGGTATCGAAGCCTCATCGATCCGAAGCTCGATGAGATGGAGCGGGTTGTGGAGGATTTTTTGGAGTTCGTGGGGCTGCAAAAAAGCGAAGAGGCGATGCTGGCCGCCGTCCAGCGCATCGTCAACCTACGAGAGGACGCGCTGTTGCAAGTGATCGCAGATCTGGACGAAGAGGAGCGTATAGCTATCAAAGAGCGGGCTTATGTCTGGGTGAGCGGGTTTTATCTGGAGCTCTTTGAGAAGAGGCTTCGATTGATTGAGGAAAAAGAGCTCCTGAGCCCTTTTTATCGGGCTATTTTACGGGGCGCCCATGAAGTGGGCAAGGTCTTTAGCTCCTGGCAGAGCAGCTGGATGGCTCAGATCGTCTATGGAGTCAACAGGGAGCTCTTTTCGCTTTTCAACGGTGACGAGGAGAAGATCTTCGAGCTGCTCAACGAAAAGCGGCTTTTGGATCTGGGGCATGAAGGAGAGGTGGGGGATCGAAGCTATTCGGTCTTGAGGATATTGCCCGATGGCGGATATGAGCGGGTCGCCTATGCGGAGGCTTTCAAGGAGGAGGTGGAGGCTGCCAAGAAGCGGCTACTAGATCTTGTGACGCAGCTTGAGAGCCTAGAAGATGAGATCTTTGGCCAAAAAGCGGAGTGGATCGCCTATTTCAAAGCGATACAAGAGGCCCTTTTAGAAAAGGATCCCGATAGACTCATCCCCAGATGGGCCGACGTGGATAGGGCGTGGATGAAGATCACCACGCCGCTGCAAATTGGCCACCCTTTGGAATACTACGAAGATCACTACCGCAAGGCGGTGGCACTGGAGTGGGACGTGCGTATAGCCGATCCCACCTATCCCAAGGGCAACAGAGCCAAAGTGATGAGAAGGATGTTTGAAGAGCTCTATGAGCGTATCGGCATCGAGGCTCCTTCTATCTATACCCAGACGTTGGGAAGCTTGGATCGTATCCAGCTCTATGTGGGACGCCCCTTTAGTTTTTATGGCAGCGAGTTCAACGGGCTCTTTAGCGCCCAAGTGGTGCCCAACGACGAGGTAGTAAGCCGCGAGGAGGGCAAGAAGATCTTCGCCTATCCCGATCTCATTCTTCAGATGCAAAGAGCCAAGCCCAAGATGCGGCTGACCACCAAGATATTTGGCAAAGAGACGGCGCGGCGCTTCTACGATCTTTTAGGAAAAAAGGAGCGGTGGCACGCCATCTACGACGTCACCACCATCGGCCACGAATACGGGCATGTGCTCTGGATGGACGAGAGCAGCGAGGCGGTGATGAACAGAAGCGGGATGTTCAAGCTCGCCGAGGAGTTCAAAGCCACCGCCGGGGGATTGGTGGCCCATTTCATGTTTGAAAGCGACGAGCTTTGGGAGGAGCTGCTGCTCGATCATATCCAAAGGAGCGTCTCTCTCATTGGCTGGATGGAGGTGCCAGAGGTGTTGCCATACTATGTCGAGGGGCTTTTGCATCTGTATGGTCTCTTCCAAAGCGGTCTTGTGCAATTTGACGGGAAACTTCATCTGGCATTGACAAAGCAAAACTATCAAAATCTAAAATCATGGTATCAAGAGATCTATACCGACTTGGCCAGGATGTATCTGCTCAAGAGGGATAGCAAGGAGTTTTTGGAGCGATTTTTGTCCAAAGAGAAGGTGTTTTTGCCAAAAGAGAGGGATATAAGGGAGTTTGTGATCTACTATTACAATCTCTATAAGCAGATTGGCAGAGATGTCGAAAAAGAATAGCAAGAAACTTGACATAAATGCACTAAAATGATATAATAACAAAAACTAAGACAAGGAGGTGGGATATGGTACCTGTCATGATCGATCCATTCAAAGAGCTTCGAGATATCGAGCGAAAAATCGCCTCTATGCTAGAGTTTGAGAAGAATATGGTCGCTCCAGCTGCCGCCGCTCCAAAAGAGAGTATCTGGATGCCGGCGGTCAATGAGAGAGAGGATGAGCATGCCTATATCGTCGAGATCGACCTCCCTGGCGTGAAAAAAGAGGACATCAACGTCGAGGTCAAGGATAATATGCTCATCGTCAGCGGGGAGCGAAAGTTCAAAAAAGAGGAGAAAGACAAAGGCTATAAGCGTGTCGAGAGCTTTTTTGGGAAGTTTGAGCGACGCTTCACTCTCCCAGCGGACGCAGATCCTGACAAGATCGAGGCGAAAGTGGAAGATGGAGTACTCACCATCATCATCCCAAAAGTAGAGCAAAAAGAGAACACCAAAAAGATCGCCATCAAGTAATTTCTCCCCAAGCGCCTTCGGGCGCATCTTAACTCTTCTTAATCCTTCTTTTGCTATACTCATATAAAAAAAGAGAAGGTGATCTTATGCTGCTTTTTACTCCCGGTCCTACGCCTGTACCGGAGCGTGTACGCCAAGTGATGGCTCAGCCCAGTCTTCATCACAGAACTCCTGAGTTTACCAAGATCTTCAAAGAGGCCAGAGAGCTTCTTCTGGATCTGTTGAAAACGGACGATGGGGTGATGTTCGCCTCTACCGGCACAGGAGCGATGGAGGCCTGTGTGACCAATCTATGTCACAAAAAGGCTCTCATTGTCAATGCCGGGAAGTTTGGAGAGCGATTTGTCAAGATCGCCAAGGCTTTTGGCAAGGAGGTGGTGGAGCTTCGATATGATTGGGATACGGCGGCGAAGGTAGAGGATGTGAAAAATGCCTTGATCGAGCATCCCGATATCGATGCCTTTTTCATCCAGATCTGTGAGAGCGCAGGAGGGCTACGCCATCCGGTGGAGGATATCGCAGCCCAGATCAAAGCTATCGATCCTGATGTCACTGTGGTGGCTGACGGAATTACGGCAGTAGGGGTGGAGCCTATCGATGTGAGCAATATCGACGCCCTGATTGCTGGCAGTCAAAAAGCTTTGATGCTGCCTCCTGGTCTGGCGATGGTGGGCCTAAGCCACCACGCCATGCGAAAATTAGGAGATGGAGCGGGATTTTATTTCAATATCGCCAGTGAGCTCAAAAAGCAAAGAGAAGGCACGACCGCCTATACTGCTCCTACTACCTTGATCATTGGACTCAAGGAGATCCTCACCATCATGATCAAGGAGATAGGTCTGGATGAGATCTACGATCAGACCGATCGTAGAGCCACCGCTACCAGAGTGGCGCTGGAGGGACTGGGGCTCAAACTCTATCCCGAAAAGCCGGCTAATGCCATGACGGCGATCTATGATGAGCAAGCAGAAGAGATCCGCAAGATCATGAAGAATAGATACGGTGTCAACGTAGCGGGAGGACAAGATCATCTCAAAGGCAAACTCTTTCGTATCAACCATATGGGGCTTATCGAGCCCCATGAGGCCAGCTGGGTCGTCAACGCCGTGGAGATGGCGCTAAGGGATCTTGGGCGCAGAGAGTACGAGGGCCTGGCCAACAAGATCTTCAATGAGATCTACTTTGAGGAGTAAGATGATTTACGAACATGAGATACCAAAAGGCGCTAGGCTCTATTTTGGCGCTAGCGCTAGAAAAAAGCGTGAGATCGAAGGGATCGCCAGCGCTCTTTTGTATAAAGAGGGTTTTGAGGAGATCGTTACTCCGCTATTTTCCTACCATCAACACAACTATATAGAAGATGAGAGTGAACTAATCCATATATTTGACGAAAAAAACCGCAAACTCACTATCAGAGCGGACAGTACAGTCGATGTGGTGCGTATCATTACCAAGAGACTTGGAAGAAGTGTGGAGCATAAGCGCTGGTTCTATATCCAGCCGGTCTATCGCTATCCCTCAAAAGAGTATTACCAAATAGGAGCAGAGATCTTAGATAGCAAGGATGCCCAGATAGCCTTGAGGCTTGTGAAGCGCTTTTTTGACCAGATCGCTTTGGAAGCGACGCTTCAGATCTCAAATATCAAGATCCCCAAACTCTTGGCCCAGCGTTATGGGGTCGATCTGGAGATCTTAAAAAGAATCGATCTAGATAGGATTTTGCAGATCGAGCATGAGTGGATGGAGCCGCTTTTGCATCTATCAAGCCCAGAGCAGATCGACGATCTTTTAGGTCTGGTACCCGAAGATATCGAAGCGGAGCTGGTGAAGATGAAGGAGCTGGCTTTGTGCGTGTTGCATGAGGATGTGATACTCTCACCTCTTTACTACGCTGATATGCGCTATTACAAAGATCTCTTTTTTCGTTTTTTTCGTGGTAATGTGACACTGGCGATGGGAGGGGAGTATGAAGCTGCCGGGCTTGAAGCCTGCGGCTTTGCGATCTATATAGATGAAGTGATACATACACAAAAGGTGGCAGATGGGAGCTGATCTAATCGTAGGAATTCAGTGGGGCGATGAGGGAAAAGGAAAAATCGTCGATCTCTTGGCCCAAAATTATGATGTGGTGTGTCGTTATCAAGGAGGGCACAACGCCGGGCACACCATCGTGGTGGATGGTAAGAGCGTGGCACTCCATCTCATACCTTCGGGTATTCTCAATCCAAAGGCGGTCAATATCATAGGCAACGGCGTGGTGGTAAGCCCAGAGGCGCTGTTGAAAGAGATGGAGCAGTTTGAGGATCTAGAAGGCAGATTGCTTATTAGCGACAAGGCCCATCTGATCTTCAAGTATCATGAGGAGATCGACAAAGCCAAAGAGCGGCTAAGGGGGAAAAACGCTATTGGCACGACCGGCAGAGGTATTGGCCCGGCCTATAGCGACAAGGTTTCACGCCAAGGACACAGAATCGGTGAGCTTAAAGATATTGATAGACTCACCCAAAAGATCATGGACTACTTTGCCACGAACAGACCCTATTTTGAGGCTTTGGGCGTGGCTACACCCGACGAGCGAACACTGAAAAAGGAGCTGGAGCGCTATCAAAAGGCACTCTTGCCTTATGTAGTGGATGCGACAGGATATATCTGGGATCGTCTCCAAGATGGCCAGAGCAAGATCTTGCTGGAAGGGGCGCAAGGCACGATGCTCGATATAGACCATGGTACCTACCCCTATGTCACCAGCTCCAACACTATCGCAGCTGGAGCTTGTACGGGTCTGGGTCTGGCTCCCAAGGATATCGGCAAAGTGATAGGAATCGCCAAGGCCTATTGCACCAGAGTGGGCAACGGTCCCTTCCCTACCGAAGATCACGGGCCTGAGGGAGAGCGCCTGCGTCGTCAGGGCCATGAGTTTGGTACCACGACTGGCAGACCTAGGCGTTGTGGCTGGTTTGACGCCGTGGCGGCGGCTTATGCTTGCAGGATCAATGGATGTGATGAGATGGCTTTGATGAAGCTAGATGTCTTGGATGGATTTGAGAAGATCAAAGTAGCGGTAGCTTATGAGTATGAAGGGGATCGGATCGACTATGTCCCAAGTGATCTGGAGAATGTCAAGCCGATCTATGAGGAGTTTGAGGGGTGGTCGAGCGTCGTGGGAGCTAGGAGCTGGGACCAGCTTCCACAGGAGGCCAAGCGCTACATAGAAGCCTTGGAGGATCTTGTCAAGACTCCTATCGCCATCGTGTCGACAAGTCCAGATAGGGAAGACACCATCATAAGGAAACGGATATGAGACTTCGAGTGGCACATGCGCCCTATGTGGCGAACAAGATAGCGATCGATCTTTTAAATAGCGGCGTAGTCCACTTCACAAGAGGTGTAGAAGCGGTGGTCCATGCCGCGCAGGAGGTCTTGGAGCAAGAGCTTGGCAAAGAGGCGGCACTGGATGAGCGGGTCTGGGAGCTCATCGAAGAGAAGGAAGAAGAGGCCGATCCAGATCTAGAGCTAGCCGATCGTAAGCAGCTCTTTTGGCTCATCAAGAAGCGTCTAGCTCCAGAATTTGGTGTGATCTTGGACTATGAGGATAAATACAACGATATCTCCCACAAGATCTTAAAGAAGCTCTACGACGAGGATCTCATCAACTACAACGTCGCCGACAACAGGGTCAAGAACATCATCTTCGACGCGATTATGAGCTATATCAAAAGCTATGATGAGATCGAGGATATCGTATTGGAGAAGATCAGCCACTACAAGCGCAAGCTCATCCCAGGAACGGATGAGTTTGAGGTCGTGTATAAAAAGCTCTTTGAGGATGAACTAAGACGAAGAGGGATGCTGGTATGAAAAAGGTCTGGATCTATCTAGAGCATGGGCTCTTTTTGGAAGGAAGAAGCTTTGGAGCCGAAGGGACGAAGACGGGAGAGATTGTCTTTAATACCTCCATGACCGGTTATCAAGAGATCGTTACCGATCCAAGCTACGCCGGCCAGTTTGTCACCTTTACCATGCCAGAGATCGGCAATGTGGGTGTCAACGACGAGGATATGGAGAGCTCAAAAGCCTGGGCCAAGGGGATCATCGTGCGCTCCTATCAAAAGCGCTACTCCAACTTCCGGGCCCAGCGGGCTTTGGACGATCTGCTCAAAGAGTTCGGTATCATGGGGATCTGTGATATCGATACCAGACTCTTGACCAAGACCATAAGGGATAGGGGAGCTTGTATGATGATCGCCTCTACCGAAGAGAGCGACAAGGAGCGGCTCAAAGAGCTCTTGGAGGCTGCTCCTAGAATCGAAGAGATCGACTATATCAAAGCTGTCTCCACCAAAAAGCCCTACCGCCATACCACCGCTACCTACGATGCGGTCCATTTCCGGTACAAAGAGCCCCCAGCTCCAAAAGCCAAGATCTATGTACTAGACTTTGGTGTCAAACGCAATATCCTCAACAATCTCACAGAGGCAGCTTTGGAGGTGGAGGTATTGCCATACGATTTTGATGAGGAGCGTATCATAAAAGAGTATAAGCAAGGAGTTGTCGATGGAGTCTTTCTCTCCAATGGTCCGGGAGATCCACTCATTCTAAAAGACATTCACACAAAGATTGAGAAGCTCATAGAGGCCAAGATCCCTATGTTTGGGATCTGCTTGGGGCATCAGCTCCTCTCTATCGCCCATGGCTATCCTACCTTCAAGCTCAAATTTGGCCATCATGGAGGCAACCATCCCGTACGAAACGAAGGGACCAAGAGAGTGGAGATCACAGCTCAAAATCATAACTACAATGTCCCAGAATCGATAGAAAAGATCGCACAAATCACCCACAAGAACCTCTTTGACGGTACGATCGAGGGGCTCAGATATGAAAATGAGCCTATTTTTAGTGTCCAGCACCATCCAGAGGCCTCCCCGGGTCCTCATGAAAGCGCCTATATCTTCAAGGAGTTTTGTGATCTTATCTTAAAAGAAAGGAGAGAAGATGTTTGAGTTTATCAAAAAGATGACGGAGTGGGTCTTGCAAAAGGAGGAGGAGGCAGCCAAGAATTGTAAGCTTCCTATCGAAGATATCGAAAAACAGATCGCTATCGTCAAAGAAAAAAGGGCCAAACTAGAAGAAGAATGCCAGAAAAATATCCAAGAACTTGACAGGATCTTGGGACGATTGGAGTCGATAAAAAATATCGAGCTTATCAAGTGTAAAACCAAGTAAGTTTACAAAAACTTTACACTTTTTTTCTACACTTCAGAGTGCCAGCTTCATTCTTACTTCTTCAAAAGCTCATGCTTTTGGAGAGGTTCTTCCTTGTTAGATGATTGTACTTTTCCAAACAGACTCTTTGCTCTAGCCTCTTTTATCGGGCACCTTCTTAATAGATATTTAACACTGCTCTGCCATAATTTTAAAAAATCTCATAAGGATGAAAGATGAAGAAAACTTTAATGCTCTCATTGGCATGTGCTATGCTGATGGCAGGCGAGATCAAGTTGCAAAAGGTTCTTATCGAAGAGAGTCCTCAAGAGGCTACGGCGGTCCAGGAGGATGAGATCAAGTTTACCAGACAGCAAGATCTTGCAGAGATTTTGAGTGAGCTTTTGCCAGAGATCAATATCGTGCGTGCCAGCGCTATCGGGAATGATATTGTGTTGCGAGGATTCAAACGTGATGATATCAATGTCCTTATTGATGGTGCGAAGATCTATGGTGGATGTCCCAACAGGATGGATCCACCGGCAATGCATGTCTCCGCAGCCCAGATAGAGAAAATCATCGTCAAGGAAGGGCCTTTTGATGTAGAGAATTTTGGTAGCATGGGTGGTCTTATCGAAGTAAAAACCAAAGATCCCAAGGAAGGGACCAGTGCGGAGCTTGGTGCTACGATAGGCAGCTATGGCTATAACAAAGTTAGCGCCACGGCCAACGCCGGTACAGAAAACTTCAAATTTTTGCTAGGTATCTCCCACGAAAACAGCGAGCAATATGAAGATGGAGATGGCAAAACCCTGGTCGAACAAAACTGGGAAGCTCTGGGCAAGCAAGATCCTTATGCCTATCAGGAGAAGTACAAGGATCTAGACGCATATACCAGAAATGTCATCTGGGCTAAGAGTATCTACAATCCAGCGGACAATCAGGAGCTCAAACTCTCCTTCTATACTGATAAGGCTACCGATGTGCTCTATCCTGCCTTCCAGATGGATGCCCAGCTCGATAAGACCCTCATGGTCAATGGTGATTATACGATCACGGATCTGGGTGAGTACTCTAAAGAGTTGGTACTTAGTGCGTACTACTCCAATGTCAAACATGATATGGGGACAGAGTTTCGTAATGCGGCTTTGCCTAGTGTCATGGGAGGCAAGCTCTACCGCACCCATCATGTAGAAAGCGAGATCAAAGGGGCGAAGCTCAAAAATAGCTTTGAGGCTGCCGATATTTTGTGGACGGTGGGGCTAGATGGAAGCAAGCGAAACTGGAACGGTATTTGCTTGAGTGAGCCAAGCAAGAAGCCAAGACAGGTACGTATTCCCGACGTGGATACAAAAAATGGCGCCATCTTTATAAAAGGGGTCAAGAAGATCGACGCCTGGACGGTGAAATTTGGTATGCGATACGACAAGACCGACATAGACGCCAACGGTTTGGATCATCCCACCATCGCTAACGTGGCACCTATACAAGACTACTACAAGGGGAAAACTTCCAAGAGTTATGACGATCTGAGTGCCAATGTTTTGGTTGATTACGCTCTTGATGAGGACACTTCTATCTATGTAGGATTGGGGCAAGGTGTCAGAGTCCCTGACGCCCAAGAGCTCTACTTCATCGGATATATGATGGGCAACTGGAGCAGAAAAGGAAACCCAGATCTCAAAGAGACCATAAACAGAGAAGTCGATCTAGGGCTCAAGAGCTCTTTTGGTGCGCTCTCATTCAATGTCAATCTCTTCTATAGTGATCTTCAAGACTACATCTACGCCTACAAGACCAATGAAGGCAATAAAGATCCCAATAGCTACTATTTAACATGGACCAATATCGACGCTCATATATATGGTCTGGATGCAAGCGCTAGCTATCCTTTGAGTGATTATCTCATGGCTGAAGCAGCTATCGCCTATCAAAGAGGTAAAAAAGATGATCTCATTCCTGGACAGAGCGATGACGATATGGCGATGATTCCGCCTCTGCATGGACGACTGGCTATAAGTTATGATGATGGGGACTATTTTGTGATGTTGGAGGGTCTTTTTAGCAGTGATTGGGAAGATTATGACAGTGACAATGGTGAACGTCCAATCGATGGATGGACAGTGTTCAATTTAAAAGCTTCTAAAGATTTAACCGATACAATTACATTGAACGTAGGCGTAGACAATATCTTTGATGAAACTTATGCCACCAACAACACCTATGTAGGACGGGCTTTGATAGGAGGCAGAACTCCTGTGCTGATCAATGAGCCTGGACGCTACTGCTACGCCAACGTCAATATTCGATTTTAAGGATGGGATATAGAGACCATTGATCTATTGAGTATCGTGACAGTGGCCTTTTTGGGAAGTCTTGGCCACTGTGTGGGGATGTGCGGTGGTTTCGTGATCGCCTATACCACCGCTAAGGTCGATCCGGCCAAAGGGAGGCTGTGGGGGAGTGCCGCCCATCTAGCCTATAATCTTGGGCGGATTGTGAGTTATATGATCATTGGGGCCATTTTTGGGTATCTTGGCTCCATCATGCTCATCTCCAGGACTCTCCATGGTGCTTTGTATATTGCTGTGGGACTTTTTATGATCTTGATGGGGCTCTCTTTGTCTGGCAATCTCAAGTTTCTTACCTCCATAGAGCTCTCTTTGGCTAGACTTCCTTTTTTTCAAAAGCTTTTCTCAAAACTCATCCATTCCAAAAGTCTCCTTAGCTTTTTTTTGCTTGGTATGCTCAATGGTTTCTTGCCTTGCGGGCTTGTCTACTTCTTCGCAGCTTCGGCTGCTGCTACGGGAAGCCCCTTTTGGGGAGCAGTGGTGATGGGGATTTTTGGACTCTCTACCGTGCCGGTGATGTTTGGGCTGGGTACAGTTGCTGGATTTTTGAAAAGTAGCTCTTTTCGGCTTTTGATGATCAAGCTAGCTTCCATCGTTATCGTCATCTACGGTCTTTATCTCACATACAAGGGATACTGGTTTATTAGCGATCCGGGAGCTTCCATCCATACCTGTCACTAATATATTGTACAATAGAGGTTATGAAACCACCACTCAAAGTCTTTACCATCCTTTTCGTCACCGATCGGCCACGTTCGCAGATTACGAGATTTTTGCGCCACCATACCAAAAATCTCCTCCTAGCCAGGACAAAAGAGGAGGCTTTGAGCATTCTTGAGAAAGAGAGTGTCGATATCGCCATCTTTTGGCACAACGAGGCGCTAGATATATTGAAAATGACCACCAAAAAGGATATCTGGTCGCTCCTCGTTACCAAAAAAGATCCCGACATTCTCTTTGAGGCACTCAATTTGGGAGTCAAACGGGTCCTAGAAGAGCCTGTAAAGCTCAAAGATCTCAAAGATGTGCTGGATCGATTTGAGAGTGAGCTCTTTATCAAGCGAGCAAGAGAGTACAATAATTTCATGCTCCATCAGTACAAAGATGCGATCGATAGCTCCAATATCGTCTCCAAAACGGATATCAACGGTATCATTACCTATGTCAACGAGGAGTTTTGCAAAATATCTGGGTACAGCAAAGAGGAGCTTATTGGTAAAAATCACAATATCGTCCGCCATCCCGATGTGCCCAAAGCGAAGTTCGAGCGCTTTTGGAAGACCATTTTGGCAAAGAGGATCTGGAAAGGGACGGTCAAGAACAGAGCCAAGGATGGCAGTACTTTCTTTGTCAATACCACCGTCATACCTATTATTGATTGGAAGGGTGATATTGCTGAGTTTGTGGCGATTCGCTACGATGTGACCCAAAGTGTACTTTTGCAAGAGAAACTCCAAAAAAAAGAGAAAGAGCTGGAGGCTTTGAATAAGGAGCTAGAGAAGAGAGTGGAGCAAAAGACGAAAGAGCTTTTGGAGCTCAACAGGACCCTGGAGGAGCGAGTGATCAAGGAGGTGGAGAAGAATCGCCAAAAGGATCGGCTGATGTTTCAGCAGGCAAGACTTGCCGCTCTTGGGGAGATGCTGGGCAATATCGCTCATCAGTGGCGACAGCCTCTGATGGAGCTAGGGATTCTCTTTTATAAGCTCAAGAAGTCTCCTCAAGCTATCGAGGAGGTCTACAATAAGGGCACGGCAATTTTAGAGCGGATGTCTCAGACTATTATCGATTTTCAAAACTTTTTTAGTCCCACGAAACAGAAGGAGCGCTTCTTTGTCCTTGAGACGATCAAGAATACCCTCTCCATCATGGAAGGATCACTCAAGCGAAACATGATCGATGTCAAGATCAAGTCCAAGCAAGATATCGAGATCTATGGATATAAAAATGAGTTTTCTCAAGTGATCCTCAATCTCTTGGCCAATGCCAAGGACGCCCTGGCGCAAAAGGAGGGGGAAAAAAGGGTAGTGATCAAGATATGTCAGATCAAGGAGAGCGCGAAAGTGGAGATCTACGATAATGCCGGAGGGATCGATCCAGATCTGATGGAGAAGATCTTCGAACCCTATTTTACCACCAAGCAAAAAGGGACCGGTATGGGGCTTTATATGTCCAAAATGATCATCGAAGGGAGTATGAGAGGGGAGCTCAAAGCCTCAAACTTTAAAAATGGGGCCAAATTTACCATTAAAATTCCGCTAAAGGTGTAATATGGGATGCCAAGAGATTCTCAAAAACGTTTCTATATTATATGTAGAGGATGAAGAGGATATTAGAAATCTCCTAGCAGATGTGCTCAAGGATGAATTTAAACGTTTTGATACGGCCAGGAATGGGGAGGAGGGGCTGAAGAAATTTTATCAAGGAGAATATGACTGTCTGATTACCGATATAGAGATGGAGAGGATGGATGGGCTCACTCTTGCTCAACAGGTACGGGACAAAGAGGATTCGATCCCTATTATTCTCCTGACAGCTTATAGTGAAAAAGAGCGTCTCTTTCGGGCTATCGATATAGGAGTGACGAAGTATCTGGTCAAGCCTTTTACGCCCGATAAGCTTTTGGAGGTGGTTTGTGAGATTTTTCAAAAGGAGTTCAAAAAAAGACACATCTACGATCTTGGCGAGGGCTTTTTGTATGATAGAGATAAAGGGGAGCTTAAATCAAAAGAGGAGACTGTTTCGTTAACGAAAAAGGAGAAGCTCTTTTTGGATCTGCTTCTAAAATACAAAGATCGCGTAGTGGGCTTTGATGAGATAGAAAAGGAGGTGTGGGATGGGGTCGATTTTAGTGAAAACGCCCTGCGAACGCTGGTCAAACGTGTCCGCAAAAAGACCTACAAAGATCTGATCAAGAACTATTCAGGATTGGGATACAAAATAAACTTAAAATAATCTTACGAAAAAAACTACTTTTATATTTTCTGCTGTTTAAGCTTTATTACAACTTTCTTTGCATATAATTGTTTTTCGTAAAAGAGTGTCAAAACAGTGACAAATCCTATAGGAGGTATTAGATGCAAAATCCTGCAATCGAGTATGATTATACCGTTGCAAAATGGTTTAGCTACCTGGCCATTTTGTTCGGTATAGTTGGGATGGGCGTTGGCGTATGGATCGCCTTTGAGCTTGCATTTCCTGAGCTCAACTACGTATTGGGGGAGTATACGCTTTTTAGTAGACTTCGACCGGTACATACCAATGTGGTGGCCTACGGATTTACGCTTAGCGGTATCTGGGCTACATGGTACTATGTGGGACAAAGGGTGCTGAAGGTCTCTTTGGCCGAGAGCAAATTTTTGCAAACAATTGCGAAGCTCCACTTCTGGCTCTACTTCATCGGAGCGCTTCTTGCGGTGGGATCGCTTCTTATTCGATACACCACCTCAAAAGAGTACGCTCAGTTTGAGTGGCCTTTCGATATCGTCGTCGTCATCATTTGGGTGCTTTGGGGGATCAGTATCTTTGGGCTCATCGGTATTCGACGAGAAAAGACCCTCTACATCTCCATGTGGTACTACATCGCTACGTTCCTTGGTGTTGCGATGCTCTATCTTTTCAACAACATGGAAGTTCCTACCTACCTCATTACCGGTATGGGTGACCCGCTCCACTCCGTGAGCATGTACGCCGGGACCAACGACGCGATGGTTCAGTGGTGGTTCGGACACAATGCGGTTGCGTTTGTCTTTACCGTGCCTATCATCGCTATGATCTACTACTATCTTCCCAAAGAGTCCGGACAGCCCGTTTACTCTTATAAGCTTTCGCTCCTTTCATTCTGGGGATTGATGTTCGTCTATCTTTGGGCTGGTGGACACCACCTCATCTACTCAACCGTGCCTGATTGGATGCAGACTATGGGTTCAGTATTTTCTGTCATCCTTATCTTGCCTTCTTGGGGTTCGGCACTCAACATGCTTCTTACCATGAAAGGTGAGTGGGGACAGCTCAAAGAGAATCCATTGATCAAGTTCATGGTTTTGGCTTCTACATTCTATATGCTCTCAACACTTGAGGGACCAATTCAGTCTATCAAATCTGTCAATGCGCTTGCGCACTTTACAGACTGGATCCCTGGACACGTCCATGACGGAACGCTTGGATGGGTCGGATTTATGATCATCGCGGCTATTATGCATATGGCTCCAAGATTTTACAAAAGAGAGATCTATAGCAAGAAACTTCTTGAGATGCAGTTCTGGCTCCAGACTACTGGAATCGTCCTTTACTTCTCAAGCATGTGGATTGCGGGTATTACACAAGGTATGATGTGGCGAGCGGTTGACCAGTATGGTAACCTAGCATACTCTTTCATCGATACCGTAACGGTGTTGCACCCATACTATACGCTCCGAGGAATCGGTGGACTCTTCTATTTCATCGGTCTGTTCATGTGGGCGTATAACTTCTATAAAACTATGACAGCGGCTAAGCAGATTGAGAAAGAGCCTCAGTTTGCTTCACCGATGGCAGCATAAGGAGGGCTAAATGTTTGGATGGTTGGAAAGAAATCCTTTTTTCTTCGCGGTTGGTGTCTTTGTGGTCATCGCCTTTGCTGGGCTCATCGAGATCGTTCCCGATTTCGCCCAGCAGTCAAGGCCGGTGGTGACAGCCAAACCTTATAGCTTGCTCGAGCTTGCAGGTCGACAAGTCTATATCAAAGATAGCTGCAACGCTTGTCACTCTCAGCTCATTCGACCTTTCAAGAGCGAGACTGATCGATACGGGATGTACAGCCTCAATGGTGAATATGCCTATGATCGACCTTTCCTTTGGGGAAGTAAACGAACCGGGCCAGACCTTCACCGGGTCGGGAACTACCGAACAAGCGACTGGCACGCAAACCATATGTGGGATCCTACCAGTGTTGTGCCAGGATCCATCATGCCTGCATATAAACATATGTTCACAAACGTGACCGATCTGGAGACTGCCTACGCGGAGGCTTTGACCGTCAAGAAGGTCTTCAATGTCCCATATGACAAAGATATGGACGGAGATGGTAAAGTGGATGTACCTCTTGGTAGCTATGAAGAGGCGAAAAAGAGAGCTTTTGAGTATGCCTTGAGAGTAGCTGAAGAGACCAAGCGCCAAGATCTTGTCGATATGGTAAAAGCTGGCAAGATCCCTGAGATCGTAGCATTGATCGCTTATCTTAACAGGTTGAAATAGAGATGGACGCAAAAACCTTACAAGGTGTGATGTATATCATATTTATCATCTTTCTTACATTCATCTTGTATGGGTATATTGTCCATCTTTACCGAAGCGAGAAGAAGGGAAAGAGAAATTATGAGAAGTACGGGAAGATGGCGCTCGATGACGAGCTTACCTCTCCTCCCGTAGAGCCAATCGAAGAAGAAAAAAGTAAGGAGTCCAAATGAATTGGTTAAGCGATAACGTCAACCAGTTGGCTCTGCTTGGTGCTGCTGCGATTTTGATCCTCACAATCGGTGTAGCGGCGAAATACTTCAAGCAGATCAAAGAGGGTAAATCTGAAGGTGAACTCAAAGAGGAGAACTGGGATGGTATCGGTGAGTACAAAAACAACTCTCCGATCGGATGGTCACTGGCCTTTATCGGAACGATCATCTGGGGTATCTGGTATTGGCTGGTAGGATATCCTCTTGATGCCTATTCACAAATCGGTGAATATAATGAAGAGGTCAAGGCATATCAGGCGAAGTTTGAGAGTAAGTGGGCCAATCCTACCAAAGAGGATCTTCTTGGTATGGGTGAAGGTGTCTTCTTGGTACAGTGCTCCCCATGTCACGGTATCGATGGTACTGGGATCGAAGGGAAGGCTCAGGATCTGACCAGAAGACTTCTTAAAGAGGAGGTCTTGGATGTGATCAATAGAGGATCTGCCGCTCTTGGTAACCCCAACGGGCAGCTGGGCTATCCTATGGGAATGATGCCTCCAGGACTTCTTAGCGGTGCGGACGCTGAAGCGGTGGCCGAATACGTAGCCAACGGCTTCAAAGGGAATGACAAAGGGGCCGAGCTCTTCCAAAGTGCGTGTGCTAGCTGCCATGGACCGGATGGTCGAGGTATGAACGGTATGGCGCCAAACCTCAGAGAGTATGATGATAAGATCATCTCTGCTGTGCTTGAGCATGGAAAGAGAGGGATCATCGGTACGATGCCATCTTTCAAAGGCCGACTTACCCCAGTACAGGTCAAAGCTGTAGCGACCTATATCCGATCGCTATCTGAAGGAGCGTAACAATGGAAAACAGAAGCATTTGGTCATTGCATGGACTTACAGGTTTTTTCATAGCCGTCGCCCTTTTGCTAGGGATCTTGGCCTACTTGACAGCTGCTGCTATCAAGACACAAAACGCTACGGCTCAGCAGTCCTATGAAGTAGTCGATCCATTTGGCATCAAAATGTTTGGACCAGATCTTGAGAATGAAAAACATATCAAGATCTACGGTACGCCTGTAGGTGGCGATAAACTTCACAAGTGGCAATTCGTGGAGAAGAAGTAGAGTATGAGCGCAGCGACACGGACGAAAGCCAACAAAGCCAAAGAGTACCTAAAGAACTGGATACCCTATCGCTACAAACGATATGTGGTATTTGCTATCGTCACCGTCGTGTCGC
>PUXX01000062.1 GCA_009659895.1 Campylobacterota bacterium | reverse complement strand
GAGCAGCTGCTGGGTGCGCTCGATCGCGAAGGAGGGAATGAGGACGTTGCCACCGTTTCGCAGTGTCTCGATCACCGCCTCTTTAAACTCCTTGACGCTCTCTTCATAGCTGCGATGAAGCCTATCGCCATAAGTGCTCTCAATAAAGAGATACCTAGCCGCCGCCGGATCGGTGGGGGGAGGGTTGAGTTTGATCTGGCGATTACCCAGATCGCCGCTGAAGTTGACCTGCTTGGTGATGCCGTCCTCTTTGTATTCGATCTCCAAAAAGGCCGATCCTATAATATGGCCGGCGTCTTTGTAACGCACCTTGACGGTGGGGGAGAGCTTGATGTTTTGACCATACTTGACGACCTTTCGAGGAAGCTTTAGTGCCGCTTTGACGTCCTCTTTTGTATAAAGAGGTGGTCTCACCTCATCCTCTCGCCCCTGCCTCAAAGCCTTCTTGTATGCAGTAGCGTAGTCCTCGCTCATGAGGTGAGCGGTGTCAAGAAGCACTATCTTCATCAGCTCAAAGGTAGCGGCGGTAGCGACGATGGTGCCGCGAAACCCCTGCTTGTAAAGAAGCGGGATGCGCCCAACATGATCAAGGTGGGCATGGGTGACGAGCAGATAGTCGATTCTCTTGGCATCGAACTCCAAAGGCTCGTAGTTTTTATATTCATCGAGCCCTTGGAACATCCCGCAATCGACCAAAGCCCGCATGCCGTCGTCAAATTTGAGCATATGGCACGACCCGGTGACCACTTCCGCCGCGCCATAGCTTATCTCGATGGTCATCGCTCCAGCTCCGCTACCTTTTTGATGATTTTGAGCACGCTGTCGGGATTGAGGCTCATCGATTCAATCCCTATTTGCACCAAAAACTCCGCATATTCGGGATAGTCTGAAGGAGCCTGTCCGCAAAGCCCGGAGTATTTGCCAGCTCTCTTAGCTCCTTCTACCGCCATTTTGACCATCATTTTGACCCCTTCGTCCCTCTCGTCATAGTCGAAAGCTACGATGTCGCTGTCCCTATCGACGCCAAGAGTCAGCTGTGTAAGGTCGTTGGTGCCGATACTAATACCATCGTAAATCTCCAAGAACTTATCGATTTGGATGACATTGTTGGGGATCTCGCACATCATATAGAGCTCCACATCTTCTAGCCCGTTCTTTATTATCGCCTCTTTGACCCTTTTGGCCTCCTCGACCCTGCGACAAAATGGAATCATAAGCACGATATTCTCAAATCCCATTGTCTCTATCGCTCTTTTCATCGCTCTGCACTCCAGCTCAAATCCTTCGGCGTACTGGGGATGGGTATAGCGTGCAGCTCCTCGAAAGCCAAGCATCGGGTTGGCTTCTATTGGCTCGAAGTGGCGGCCTCCAAGCAAATTGGCATATTCGTTGGATTTAAAATCACTCATACGGACGATACACTTTTTGGGATAGACACTGCTGGCGATCGTAGCAACACCTTCGCTCAAGGTTTTGATAAAAAAGTCCTCCGCATCTCCGTCAAAAGGGAAGCTTAGCTCATCGATGAGAGCCTTTTCCGTATCGCTAAGAAGCTCTGGGTGCTTGATGGCCATAGGGTGAGCTTTGATGTAGTTGTTGATGATGAACTCCATCCTCGCAAGCCCTATGCCGTCTACCGGTAGTTTAGCAAGGCTAAAGGCAAGCTCCGGATTGCCCAAATTCATCATAATTTTCGTTTTTGGGCGAGGTAGGGTAGAGATATCGACCTTTTCTACGGTAAACTTCAAGATCCCTTCATAGACTTTCCCGATCTCCCCTTCGGCGCAGCTTACGGTCACTGGCATGTTGTCTTTGAGAATCTTCGTAGCGTTCTTGGCCCCCACGACGGCAGGTTTGCCAAGCTCTCGGCTCACTATCGCCGCGTGGCAGGTCCTACCGCCCGTCTCCGTCACGATGGCGCTGGCCTTTTTCATCACCGGCTCCCAGTCGGGGCTGGTGGTAGGGGCTACGAGCACGTCTCCCTCTTCAAACTTATCCGCTTCGCTCATAGAGTACATCACTTTGACCCTGCCGGCACCTATCTTCTCTCCTACGGCATGGCCGCTCACCAAGACTTTGCCCTTTTCCAAAAGCTTGTAGATCTCAAGTACCGTCGCCTTTTCTTGAGAGTGGACCGTTTCGGGGCGGGCTTGGACCATGTAGAGCTCCCCGTCTATACCGTCTTTCGCCCACTCCATATCCATAGGGGTATAGGTGCCTCGCACCTGGCTATAGTGCTCTTCGATCTTCATGGCCCAATATCCAAGCCTTACGACCTCGTCGTCGCTAAGGGCAAATTTTAGGCGCTTTTCTATGGGAGTTTTGATATTTTTCGTAAACTGCTCGGCCAGATTGGCTCTTTCCTTTTTGTCGCTAAAGACCATCATGAGCTCTTTGGAGCCCAGACTTCGTTTGAGTACCGCTTTATAGCCCTTTTTATAAGTCGGTTTATGGACGTAGAAGCTATCGGGCTCGATGGTGCCTTGGACCACATTTTCTCCAAGACCCCAAGCGGCGTTGATAAAGACCACGTCCCTAAATCCCGTCTCCGTATCGATACTAAACATCACCCCGCTGCTTCCAAGATCGCTTCGCACCATCTTCATCACCACCACGCTCAAATAGACCTTCAAAGGATCGAATCCATGGGTATACTTGTAGTTGATACTTCGATCGGTGAAGTTGGAGGCAAGACACATCTTATATGCCCACAAAAGATTGTCGTCTCCTTTGATGTTGAGGTAGGATTCGTTCTGTCCGGCGAACGAGGCGGTAGGGGAGTCCTCGGCGGTGGCGGAGCTGCGCACCGCCAAGCTCACATCCTCGCCGTACTCTTTTTGAAGCTCTCGATATCCTTGCAAAATCTCCGATTTGAGATCTTCTGGGATTTCGCCTTGCATGATGAGTTCTCTGGCTTTAGCTCCTACGCTTTTGAGCTGTTCGATATCGTCGGGATCGAAGTTGGAAAAGAGCTCTTTGAGCGGCTCCCAAAGATGATTATAATCAAGGTAGTGCTTGTAGGCGGTAGCGGTGACGGCGTATCCGTTGGGGACTCTGACGCCAAGGGGAGTGAGGTGGTTGTACATCTCACCAAGGCTTGCGTTCTTGCCGCCCACTTCCGCTACGTCCTTGAGGCTTAGCTCTTTGAACCATTTGATATATCTGCTCATTGATGCTCCTTTTAGAGTATGTTGGCTACGTTTTCGAGATCGTTGAAATGGATTCTCTTATGCTCTTTGAAAAGCTCGAAAGCTTCTTTGAAACGCTCCTCCCCGAAAAATATAGGCACCGCGTTGGGGTAGGCAAGAAGCGTTTTGGCGATGTTGAGCCCGTCGGTCATGTATTGAGGCGTGACGATGACGAAAATGAGCCTCTTCTCATCGTATACGATATCCAAAACGGCCTTGTATCTTTTTGAAGTGGCGTCTCCTATGATGTCAATGGGGTTGTTTTTGGACCATGTGGGAGGAAGGACGGCGCTCAGCTTTTGGATCGTCTCCTCATCCAATGAGGCCATCTTTTTGCCGTGAGAGACCAAGATATCGGTCAGTATCGTGCCGGGGCCTCCGGCGTTGGTGACGATGAGGGCCTCTCTTTTTTCGGCATAGAGGGATGAGAAGACCAGCTCGTCGATATCTTTTTTGATGATAGCCCCCGCGGCGTAGCTAAGCCCCACCAGCATCTCGTAATCCCCGCTGATATTGCCGGTGTGGCTAAAGGCGGCTCGTTTGGCCTCCTCGCTTTTTCCAGCTTTATAGATAGCGATCGGTTTTGCGCTTTTACGGATGGCTCGAAGGTAGGGTTTTCCGTGGGTGAGTCCTTCAGCGTAGAGGTTGATATAGCGGCACCGCCGTTTGTTTTGGAGTGTCTCTATCGCGTCGGCAAAGTCAAAATCTGCCATATTGCCCAAAGAGAGAATATGGCTAAATCCAAGAGCGTAGGAGAGGCTCTTGTCGATAAGAGCGCTAAGGACTGCTCCCGATTGGGAGATGAGCCCGATATGGCCGGGGAGGATAGAGTCGGCGGCGAAAGTGAGATTGAGCTCTTTGTCGCCGTTGTAGAGTCCCAGGGAGTTTGGGCCCAAGATGTTGAGATCGTAGTGTTCCGCCATTTTGGTAAGTTCTTCTTCGGCCTCTTGGTTGCCTACCTCTTTGAACCCGGCGGAGATGACGATGATATTTTTTGCGCCTTTGTGGGCCAACTCCTCTACGCTTTGCAACACATAGCGAGAGGGTATAGCGATGACGGCAGTATCGATGTCGGGAAGCTCTTGAATGGCTTTATAGACTCTTTTACCAAAGAGTCGGGAGAGTCTTGGGTTGACGAAGTAGATATCGGCACCGCTTTGTAGAGCGTTTTTGGCCAGTGCGTAGCCGACCTTTTGGGGCTTGTCCGTAGCGCCCAAGATCGCCACTTTTTCGTTGTGGAAGATATCGAAGCTTCTTTGGCGCCTTGGGGCTCTGCTCTTTTGTCCCGTTTTGACCCTGGCATCCACTGCGACGAACCCTTCATCGGTGTAGACCAGGGGATTGATGTCGAACTCCACGATATCTTCGTGAGTGAAGAGTTTTTGGAATTTTTCGATCGTATCGATCACATACGCGATTTTATACTCTTTGCCTCGAAATTTTGGAAAGATTTTGGAGATTTTGGTGGTGCGAAAGCTTTTGAGGATCTCTGGCTCATCAGCCTCACTATCAATATAGCAGATATCCCTTTCGATCTCGATCGTCACGCCTCCTTTGCCAAAGAGCAGCACCTCCTCAAAGATTGAGTCGAATATCCCGCCTATGTAGAACTCCACTCCATGCACCTCCTCTTCGACGATGAACCTATCGTTCATATCTAAAAATATGGAGTTATTCTGGAGATTGTTGATGATTTCTCTTTTTGCCTGTTGGAGCTCTTCGTTGGAGTGGATGCCGACCCTTACACCGCCCACGTCGCTTTTGTGGACAACCTTGTCGCTAGCAATCTTGAGCACGGCTGGGAAGTGATCGAAGTAGAACTCCTGATCGATCTCATATACCTTATACCTTGGCGTCTTGATGCCGTAGCGATGCAAGAGCTCATAGATCTCATACTCTCTCATCTACATCCTTTTATCTCCATTGAAAAGATCGATACCTCTTTGTGCATACCATTGGAGGATGTAGTCCCACGCTTCATTCCCACTCTCTTTGAAGGTAAATATATGCAGATCTTCAGGATCGATCGTGCCTTCTTCGACCAAAAAAGTGAAGTCGATGAGTCTGTGCCAATACTCTTTTCCTACCAGCACCACCGGAATAGGCTCGTTTTTGTGAGTCTGGATGAGGGTCAACGTCTCGAAGAGCTCATCCAGCGTCCCAAAACCTCCCGGAAAGATGACCAGCGCCACCGCTCGATGCAAGAAGTGAAGCTTTCGGATGGCGAAGTAGTGAAACTGAAAACAGAGCTCTGGAGTAATGTAGGGGTTTGGAAACTGCTCGTGGGGCAGCTGGATATTGAGGCCTATACTTTTAGCCCCCACGTCGAAAGCTCCTCTATTGGCCGCTTCCATGATACCGGGTCCGCCGCCGGTCATGATCATGAGGGTATTGTCCTGCGGCCCTTTTCCAGCCTCTCCTACGAGCCGACCAAACTTCCTGGCCTCCTCGTAGTAGATGCTCTTTTCCACCATCTTTTCGGCTACGCGAAGCTCTTTGAGAAGTCTTTTGGAGTTGGGTTCACTCTCCAGCATCCGCTTTATCCGCTCCAGCTCTTTGAGAGCGGTTTTGGGCTCTTTTATCCTCGCACTCCCAAAGACCACGATGGTGCGCTTGATGCCGTGCTCTTTCATGATGAGCTCGGGTTTGAGGTAGTCGAGCTGAAGCCTCACGCCCCTCGTGGCATCGCTCAGCAAAAAGTCCACATCCTCTATGGCGAGTTTGTAGGAGGGGCTATCGAAGATGCGCCGCAACAGCTCATCGACGTTGGGCTCCTCCTCTTTTGGTTTGGGGCTTTGCCAAGGCAGTTTTTTCATATCCATCCTTTCGTCTTGATTCCTGCTATTATAGTCAAAACTCCCAGCACCACAAGCACAGCCGCCGCTTTTTTGGGAACGTATCGCCCAAATAAAAGAGCGTAGAGGGCTTTGAGGAGGTTGTTGCTCCCGGCGGCTATCAAGATGGCCGAGACTATCAAGGAGGCGGAGAGCTCCATTTTGCCCGTGAGCAAGGAGAGCACGAAGGGATCGATATCGGTAAAGCCGATGATAAAAGAGAGTACCTTGATACCAAGATCGCCGTAGTGGCTGGAGACATATTTGGTGATGACGATCATAGCGACAAAGAGCAGGGCGAACAAAAAGGCGGTGCCCAGCTCCAAAGGGTTGCGATCATCGATAGGAGCTTGAGTGGGAGCCCCTCTTTTATACAGAGCCAGCGATATGAGCCCTCCAAGGGCGGCGAAGCCAAGAAGTGGCAGCGCAAGATGCAGCGCGATCTCTTTGTTGAAGATAAAAGCCAGAGCCAAAAGCCTGACATACATCATCGATGTGGCCAAAACGATAGCCGAATCGATCACTTGCGTATGAGCGCTCGTAGCCTTTTTGGCCAAGACGACGGTGGTGGCGGTGGAGGAGTAGAGGCCACCAAACAGAGCGGTGATGAGATAGCCGCGATTTTTGAAGATATATTTTTGGGCGATGTAGCTGCCGTAGGATATGGTGGAGACGACGACTACCACCAGCCATATCTCAAATGCGGAGATGTCGATGTAGGGGAGTTTGGTGTGAGGAAGCAAGGGCAATATGACAGCGCTTAGGAGCAAAAACTTACCGAGTGTTTCGAACTCCTCGACGTTGAGGCGCTCTAAAAGATAGCCCAAAGATTTGTCGGCTCCAAGCAAAAAGACGATGATGACAAAAAGCAGTGTCGGCATCCAGATATTGAATATCTCTATAAGCGGTCCAAAAGCGTAGACTAGCGAGATGAGCAAAAAGGAGATGATGGAGGCTCGATCGTGAAGGAGCTTGAAATAGTAGTAGATAAGATAGATGAGCACGAGGCCCCCGTAACCCAAAATGTAGAACCAGATATCGATCCTATAGAAAAGATAGCCCATAATACCTATAAAGGCGAAAGTCCTTGTCGATCCGATATGAAAGGCGGACTCGTCGCCTACGGCGTAGCGGTAGGTTTTGAGCTCTAATCCCACCAAGAAGCTCAAGATCGCCACATAGAGAAAATGGGCCAGATCGCTCGGGATAAAATCTATCATATCACCTCGATCCCTTTGACTCTTCGGTAATATTTGACGACCAAGCGCTTGACGAAATCGTTGAACACGAACCACACGAGGGTGTATCCCAGCATAAAAAGCCCCCAATCCCATCCGATAGGCGTGATAAGACCAAACCCGTAGACACCTACGATAAGCCCCAGTAGGGCAGTGCTAATGGAAGCAAAAAGAAGTATCTTGCTTGGGAAAGGCCTTTTGAAAAACCAGTCGCTTGTGCGGGTATTGAAGATGGTCCAGTGTCCGGCCAAGACCATTTTGGTAAAAAAGGCGCTCTGGACGAATCCCAGCCAACTTTTAGGATCGTTGACGTCCACCCACGAGGGGATATCGGGAAAATAGGCGCTATCTGGATGGGTTTTGATATAGACCATCGTGATGTAAAAGATCAAAAAGCTGCTCATCACTCCGGCGATCCCAAGCCACGTGGAGAGCACCAGCATCTCGTGCATATCCCATCGCACTGGTTTCTCTTCGATTTTGGTGTTGTCGTAGGCGATGGCTAGAATAGGGATGTCGTTGAGGAGCGCTAAAAGGATGATCATCAATGCGGTGATGGGATAAAAATTGAAAACAACGATACTGAGCGTCATAAAGAGGATAATACGAATCGTCTCGGCTATGCGGTATATCGTATAGCTCTTCATCCGCTCGAAAATGACTCTGGCCTCTTTGATAGCGTCTACGATGACTTTGAGTCCCGGAGCCAAGAGCACGATATCCGCGGCAGCTCTTGCGGCGTCGGTGGCGCCGCTGACGGCGATACCGGTATCGGCCTTTCGAAGGGCTGGAGCGTCATTGACCCCGTCTCCCGTCATACCTACGATGTGACCTGCTTTTTGGAGTTCGTCTACGATGAAGTATTTATCCTCAGGGAAGACTTGGGCAAAGCCGTTGGCCTCTTCGATAAGAGCGATAATTTCACTCTCGTGGCGCTTGACGCTCCCCTTTGGCAGTGGGCGGTTGTGGAGCTCTTTTTGCACCTCTTTGACGATCTTTTTGACTAAGAGTTGAAGTTTTTTTTGGTCTAGATCTGGATTGGTGACTTTAAGCAAAGCTTTGGAGATGATCTCGGCCAAAATCTCATACTCTTTGGTGCTCTCTCCTTTGAGCTCCTTGATATCCAAGATATTCTCACCGATACCCAAAATCTTGGCGATATATTTTGCTACCGCTAAGTTATCGCCGGTGACCATCTTGACCTCTACCCCTTTGGCCTTGGCTTCGGCGATGGCCTCTTTGGAGTCTTCTCTTGGAGGATCGTAAAGAGGTATGAGCCCTACGATGTGAAAGTGCTCCTCATCGCATCTTCGATAGGCTACGGCCAACGTTCGAAAGCCGTTTTGAGCGAACTCCTCTATCTTCAGCTCCACTTCATCCGTATCGATCTCCTCGGCATCGCTGAGTGCCAGTATCACCTGTGGCGCTCCTTTGGTGACCATGAGGCATTCACCACTTTTTTTCTCTACCACCGCTTCTGTTCGTTTGCGCACCGGATCGAAAGGGATGAATTTTTTGACGTCATAGTGCTTTGCCAGTTCGCTGATGCCATGCTCATCGGCATATTCGAAGATGGGCTTTTCTATTGGATCGTTGTTTTCACGTTTGCTGGCTAAGAGGGCATACAAGAAGAGCTCCGCCGTTTTGTGATCGCTGACGACGAAAGGCTGGGCGATAGTCATGCGGTTTTTGGTGAGAGTCCCCGTCTTGTCGGAGCAGAGCACGTCCATCCCCGCCAGCTCCTCGATAGCGGCCAAGCGGCTTACGATCGCCTGGCGTTTGGCCAGATTCAAAGCACCAATAGCCATCGTGACGGTCAGCACCGTAGGGAGTGCTACGGGGATAGCGGAGACCGTGAGCACCAGTGAAAAGACGATGAGCTCATAGAGGTTTTCATGGCGTTTGAGCCCAAAATAGAGAATGATGGCTACCATAATGACCGTGAGGATTATGAGATAGTCCCCCACTTTTATGACCATCTTTTGAAAGTGACTTCTTTGTTCCCTCTGGGCTTTTGCCACCAGTGCCACGGTCTTACCAAAGTATGTATTAAGCCCGGTGTTGACCACGATACCGACGATCTCGCCTTGCTTGACGATGGAGTTGGAGTAGGCGATATCGCCCTTTTTCTTCTCCACTGGCAATGACTCTCCTGTTAGTGCCGATTGATCTACCAGCGCGTAGTCCGAGACCTCGACGATCTTGATATCGGCTGGGATGATATCGCCGATTTTGACTTTGACGATGTCTCCGGGCACCAGCTCTTTCGCGTCGATCTCTTGCCATTTGCCATCTCTTAGCACCAGCGCTTTTTTGGCCAGTTTTTGCTTGAGCACTTTGATGGCATTAAGGGCTCTGGACTCTTGATAGAAGTCCAAAAAGGCGTTGACGAAGAGCATGATGAGGATAATATAAAACTCCTCCCAGTGCCTAACAATCGCGGCCAAAAGGGCGGCTATCTCGATCATCCAAGGAATCGGCCCCCAAAATCTTCGCAAGATTCGATGCCACAGCGGCTCTTCACGCTGGGGTATCTCGTTGGGGCCATATTTTTGCAGTCTCTTTTTGGCCTCCTCTTGGCTAAGCCCCTTTTTGAGGTCGGTCTCCAGTTCTGCTGCTACTTGGACGATGGGAAGGGATTCGTAATATTTCGTATCCCTCATCGAAGCCTCCTGGCAGCCCTCTCAATCCCTTCGCTAAATGTTGGATGGGCAAAGACGGCCTCAAGTAGGCTCATCGCATCCATCTGCCCAGCCAAAGCGGCGCTAAGAGTGGAGATGAGCTCTTGAGCCTCGGGAGCCAAAATCTCGGCCCCTATCACAAACCCCTCTTCATCACTATAGAGTACGATACCACCTCTTTTTGCCTCATCAAACTGGGCTAAAGCCAACGCGGAGAGGGGAAAGTAGCCCTCTTTATAAGAGACTCCTTGAGCTTCGAGCCCGGCTTTCGTCATGCCAATAGCGGCGTATTGCAAGGGAAGTGAGTAGATAAATTTTGGGATATTGGTAAGATTTAACCTCTTTTTCGTGCCTAAAATCCTGTCGACGACGTTGAGCACCTGGGCTCTGGCTGCGTGGGCTAAGAGGAGTTTGCCGTTGCAATCACCTATGGCCCAGTGGTTTGGCAACGTGGTCTGGAAAAAGTCGTCGGTGACGATACCCCGATCTACATCGATGTCGCCCAGTTTGATGCAGGAGGTATTGGGGCGGCGTCCGGTGGCTACGAGGAGTTTGTCGAACTCGTAGATATCTTTGTTGGTGGTGATTTTGGCCCTTTTTTGGTGAGGTTGGGCCTCAAGAATCGTGGTGTTTGGCATGAGTGTGACGCCAAGGTTTTCAAGAAGTGTCTCCAAAGCCTCAAGAAGGGTGGGGTGGAGCTTGTTGCTGATGTGATCGCGCCTGAAAATGAGCGTCGTCTCCACGCCGCATGCCGCGAAGAAGCTGGCCATCTCAAGACCTATAGCGCCACTGCCATAAATTGCGATGTTGTCAGGAAAATCTGTGAGGTTGAGCACTTCGTCGCTGGTGATGATGGCCTCTTTGTCGTAAAAAATACCTTCGGGGATGAAAGGAGTCGATCCCGTGCCGATGACGATATGGCTCCCTTGGTAGGTTTTGTCACCCACTTCTATGGTGTTTGGCTGGGTGATGAAGCCTTCTCCTTCGATAAGCTCCACTCCCGCAGCGCTGCACTGCATCTCGATAGCTCTATGGGCTTTGGCCACCACCGTGTCTTTTTGAGCCACGGCGATATCAAGCTTGATACGATCTTTGTGTCTTACAAAGGCTTCGTTTTTGAGCTGAGTCTCCACTTTGGCGAGATTCAAAAGATGTTTGGAAGGGATACAGCCGTTGTTGAGGCAGGTTCCGCCGATATGCTCCATATCCCGCTCAATGAGAGCTACCTTGAGGCCCTTTTTTGCCGCTACGACGGCTCCAGCGTAGTTGAGTCCGCCGCCTAAGAAGAGGATATCGTACATGAAAGATCCTTTATAATCTCATCTTATTTTATTATAGAGCCCACAAGCTTTGAGAAAGATTAGTCATAATGCTATTTTATAGTAGAAATAAACCCAAATTATACACCGGCCATTTAACTGATTTTAATGGAAAGTTCTGTACAATATCTTTAAAAAAAGAGAGGCGAACATGAGAGCGCTTTTGAGCGTAAGCGATAAAACGGGCATCGTCGAATTTGCCAAAGAGCTTATCGATCTTGGATTCGAGATCGTCTCCACCGGCGGGACATGGCGCGTCCTCAAAGATGCGGGGCTTGAAGTGACGGAGATTAGTGAGATCACCCAGTTTCCGGAGTGTTTTGGAGGTAGGGTCAAGACCCTCAACCCCTACGTGCACGGCGGTATTTTGTATCGCAGAGACAAGCCCGATCACGCCGAAGAGGCCAAGAGGCTTGGGATCGAGCCTATCGATATCGTCTGCGTCAATCTCTATCCTTTCAAAGAGACGATCGAGCGCACCGACGATTTTGAAGAGATTATCGAAAATATCGACATAGGTGGCCCGACGATGGTCAGAAGCGCGGCGAAAAACTTCGAAAGCGTACTTATCGTCACCGATCCAAAGGACTACGATAGGGTCATCGAGGCTCTAAAAAGCGGAAATAATACGCTTGAGTTTCGAAGGGAGCTCATGATCAAAGCCTTCGAGCATACCGCCGATTATGACGCTACGATCGCCAACTATATGAACGAGCGGTTCAGTGAGGGGTTTGGCAACAAGCGCTTCATCGTCGCAAGCAAGGTCTTCAATACCAGATATGGCGAAAATCCTCACCAAAGAGGGGCGCTCTATGAGTTTGGAGACTACTGGGAGGAGCTCAATATCCTCAAAGGAGAACCCAGCTTCAACAACCTCACCGACATCAACGCCGCCGCAAAGATAGCCGTAGCTCTTGGAAAAGGGAGCGTGGTTATCGTCAAACACGGCAACCCATGCGGCGCCGCGCTCAAAGAGGATCTGGTAACCTCATGGCAAAAGGCTTTGGAGTGTGATCCTATTAGCGCCTTTGGTGGTGTGGTGGCCGTCAACGGAGTCGTGACCAAAGAGTTGGCCGAAGAGATCAACAAAATCTTCGTCGAAGTGGTGATCGCCGGGAAAATCAGCGACGAAGCAAAAGAGGTCTTCGCTTCCAAAAAGCGTATCAAGCTCTTCGATCTTGGACGGCCGGAGCTTGAAGTTAGCGGCGATTTGTGGGATTTCAAGCATATCGAAGGGGGCTTCGTCTTTCAAGACGCCGATCAGGTCTTGGACGAGGAGGTGCTTGAAGCCAAGCAGGTGAGCAAAGTAGGGGTCGAAGATAAAAAAGACCTTCTCATGGCTTGGAAGATTGCGGCCCTAACCAAATCCAACTGCGTCGCCTATGTCAAAGATGGAGCGCTGGTGGCTATCGGTATGGGGATGACGAGCCGGGTGGACGCGGCTAAATGCGCTTTGAAAAAGGCCGAGGAGCTCGGTATCGACGTGCGAGGGGCGGCGATGGCCAGTGAGGCCTTTTTCCCGTTTCGAGATAGCGTGGATGAGGCGGCGAAAGCCGGAGTCAAGGCTATCGTAGAGCCCGGCGGGAGTATCAGAGACGAGGAGGTGATCCAAGCGGCCGATGAGCATGGGATCGCTCTCTATTTTACCGGTAAGCGCCACTTCTTGCACTGATGATCTATATCGGCACCGCTGGATGGAGTATCCCAAAAGAGCTTAGAGAGTATTTTGGCGAAGGAAGCAATCTGCTCCAGCGCTACGCTACGAGGCTCAACGTCACCGAGATCAACCGCACCTTCTACGCTATGCCAAGGGCTTCCACTTTTCAAAAGTGGGCTGCCGAGACGCCCGAGGAGTTTCGCTTCACTCTCAAGCTCCCAAGGCTCTATACCCACTTCAAAAAGCTTGGCACTACCCAAGGGCTGGAGGAATTTTGCTCCACTATCTCCCATCTTGGCGCAAAACTCTTGGCTATCTTGGTGCAGCTGCCACCATCTCTAAGCTATGAGCAAGAGAGGGCCCAGGCCTTTTTCTCCACACTCACGACCCTTTGTACATGCGCTATCGCTTGTGAGCCAAGGCATGAGAGCTGGATAGAGGCCGAAGAGCTCTTTCAAAAGCTTGGTATCGCCAGAGTAGCGGCGGATCCACCAAGATTTGAGATAGATAAGGAGCCCGGCGGGTATGAGGGCTTTCGCTACTACCGCCTTCACGGATCGCCAAAAATCTACTATAGCTCCTATAGCGAAGAGTTTTTGCAAGAGTTGGCCGCCAAATTACGCAAAGATAGAGCTTCGATGCAGATAGTCATCTTCGACAACACTGCTTCTGGCGCAGCTTTTTCCAACGCCCTTAGGCTCAAGGAGCTGGTGGATGAAACTCAGTAAAATAGAGCGCCTCAAACTCCAGCTTAGGCCACAAGAGTATTATAAACGCATAGAATCTCTCGATCCTACCAAAATCACCGACGCCGATCGCTTCTATCTTAAAAACTTCGGCATCTACAACACCAAGCTTCGCCCCGAGGAGTTTATGCTTCGCATCCGAATTCCTGCTGGACGCATCCAAAAAGAGCAACTTCGCTTCATAGTAGCTCTGGCCAAGAGCCACGGAGCCTCGATCCTCGTTACGGCCAGAGCCCAGATGGAGCTTCATAGACTAAAATTTAGCGAAGCGGTAGCGATACATAAAAAGCTCTTGGAGCATGATATCGCTACTTTTGCCACTCTTACCGACAATATTCGCAATATCGTCACGGACGTGGCCGACGGGCTGGAGGGGATGGAGGTCTATCATATTATCGATGAGATAGATAGATTTGCTACCGATTGTAAGCTCTTGGGGATGATACCAAGAAAGTTCAATACCGCTATCGTAGGCGTAACAAGAAGTGTGGAGAGCTATTTTACCAACGACGCCTTTTTCGCTTTGGCGAGGAAGGACGGGGTAGAGGGGTTCAATCTCTATCTTGGCGGCAAAAACAGCCACTTCGCTCAAGATGCCGATATTTTCGTCCTGCCTGCACAAGTGCCCAAAATGTTCGAAGCCATCATCAAAACCTACCAAAAATATGGCCTACGCCAAAACAGAACGCGTTCAAGGCTTTTTCATCTTTTAGAAGAGATAGGTCTTGAGGAGTTCAAAAACCGCCTCAAAGAATATTATTCTGATTGGGAGAGTGCGGGGGAGTATCTGCTTCAAAAGGAGCGCCCTTGGTCTATGAAGCGATACGAAAAGGGGGTGCTGCATCGCTATGAGACCCGTTTTGGTGAGATTGAAGTAGGGGAGCTGGAGAGGCTACTTGACTTTGAAGCCGAGATTCGCTTCGGTATCGATCAAAACATCTATCTCCTTGCCCAAAAAGAGCTGGGTATTGGAAAGAAGCCAAGAGAGATCCTCGTGTGTGCCGGGGAGAAATACTGCATCTACTCTTTGTTCGATACCAAGCAAGAGGCGTGGCGGCTTCCATTGCAAAGGATAGAAAAGCTTGGTGTGAGAGTCGGATATAGCGGCTGTCTCAAAGGGTGCGGGCGTCACATCGCCGCCGATATCGGGCTTGTTGGGATTCGCACCAATCTCTTTGGAGAGGTGGAGCGGGGCGTGCGGTTTTATCTTGGAGGGCTTTATAGCACAGGAGAACTTCCCGCAAGGCTTATCTTTTGGGCGGTGCCGCTGCGATGTTTGAGGAAAGTTATCGAAATCGTCTTGGACGAATATGAAAGAAGCGAAGCGGAGGATTTTGAGAGTTTTAGCAAAACGTTGCTTGCTTTGACACCCAAACAGTTGGCATACCATATCCTGAGGCGTTTTGTAGGGGAGGAGAGTGAGCTCTCCTCTTTGCCGGGTGAAATCGAAGATGTTGAGCTCAAGGAGCTGGAGCAACGAGCCTTTAGCTAAGGGGCTCTTTTGGCTCTTTGTGCAAAGTGATGAACTGATCGTTGAGTTTTTGGATGAAGCTCTTGGATGCTTGGATGAGATCTTCTAGCTTTTGTGTCATCTTCTTACTTACATTTCCGGCAAGCAGATAGGGTTTGTACCATCTTGTCTGCTTTACAAAGGCTTTTTTGAGATAGGTGTTGTCGATCCTTTTGGCCATCATGGAGCTTAGAGATGATTTGAGCTTGAAATGAAGTCCCAAAAAGAGTAAGAAGCCTGCACCATAGACGAAGGGGACATAGCTAGGCATCAGTGTCCCAAGATAGAACGCCCCGCCTCCTATAAGAAATATAAGAAACACGTCTACAAGAAGCATTCTTACCTTGAAAGTCTGGAGCTTCTCTTTGAGTTTGGGTAGCAGCTGGAGGATCTCCTTGGATCGGTACTCGACATTTTTGACGATGCGGTAGGCTCGATCGATAAGGACCTTTTCCATCTTTTCTAAGATCTCTTTGAGATCTTCATCTTTTTTACGCTTGAGGCGCTCTTTTTGGTTTTCGTCTTCGATTTTGGCCAAGGACTCATTGTAGATGGCATAGAACTTTCCACTCACAATCCCTTTTTGACTCAGTGCCCTTTGCCAAGCTCCTATGATCTCTTCGAGGTTATCTTCCTTGGCGCAGGTGTCGATTTGGTTGAGGATATAGAGGACTTTGTCGCTGTCTGCGTGGTTTTTGGCCACTTCGACCAGGTGATCTAGGGTATCTCGCATTGCGCCTGGCTCAGGATGTCTGGCGTCGAAAAAGATGAGTACCAGATCGCTAAGATCGATGATATGGCGGGTGATTCGAAGCGTCGCATCTCGCTGGGTGTCTGCGTCGAACCCGGGGGAGTCGATGAGGATTTTGCCTTTGATGGCGTCGCTATGGACCGCTTTGAGCTGGAGGTAGCGGTTGATGTTGGCGTTTGGTTCAATTTTTTCGATCTCTTTGGAGATGTTGTAAAAAGGAAATCTAGGATCGGCATCTAATGCGACGCCAGGGAGAGTGGTGGTCTCATCCTTTTTGGAGTAGCAAATGACCGTGAATTTGTCATCGACGGCCTGATTGCCAGTGGCTTGGATCTTCTTGCCCAAAAATTCGTTGATGAAGCTCGACTTCCCGGCACTAAAAGTACCTAGCACCGAGATAAGAGGCCACCACGATATCGATTCGGTATAGGTCTGGTTCTGATCCAAAAAGCCGATCTTTTTGGCAACGGCGTCGAGCTCTTTGTACTCTTCGATCACATCGACGAGGAGGGGATTTTCTTCGATCAAATGCTCTTTTAGCTTTTTGTAGCGCTCTTTGGGAGTCATTTGAGGCCTTTATTTTTTTGATAAGTATAGCAAAAGCTTCACTCCCTTTTCAATTTCGATCTGCCAAATCCACAAAGAGATCAGTTTCTTACATCTTCTTACATTTTTTCTGATATAATAAGGGAATGTCTTACATAAGGATGGGATTATGGAATATGGGGAGACGATACGCAAACTCAGAGAAAAGATGGGACTCTCCCAAAACGATCTGGCCAAAATGTTAGGGGTCCACAAGCAGATGATCAGCGATGTGGAGAGAGGCAAACAAAAAAGACTCAACCCAGAGGTGGAGAGAAAGCTTGGAGAGCTCTTTGATCTAGATCTAAGTCTGATGCACGAAAAGAGCGATAATAGCCACTGGCAGGCCCATGAAGAGGTGCTTTTGTACCATTTTCGCCAGATCCCGATCCAAAAGAGGCTGGAGGTGATGGCTTGCTTGCTCAAATGTATGGCCAAGCATAAAAATTAAAAATAAAACATTCATTTAATTTGATTGACTTGGACTAAAGTTTTGTGTTATAATGCCAATAAAAAATTGGAGGGGAGCATTGAGTAAGAGTCTATACGAAACACTGGGCGTCAGTCCAAACGCCTCCGCCGACGAGATCAAAAAGGCCTACCGCAAACTGGCTCGCAAATATCATCCCGATATCTGTAAAGAGCCTGAGTGTGAGGAGAAGTTCAAGGAGATCAACGCCGCTTATGAGATCCTCAGCGATCCGGAAAAGCGCAAGCAGTACGATCAATATGGTGATGCGATGTTTGGCGGGCAAAATTTCCATGATTTCGCCCAGCAAAATTTCCAAGGCGGTGTCGATCTGGATGAGATCTTGCGTAGTATCTTCGGTGGCGGGTTCGGTGGATTTGGCGGCGCAGAATACAGCAGGGGAGGTTTTGGAGGCTTTGGGGGCTTTGAGGAGTATGCCCAGCCCAACCTAGATCTCCAAGCCAAGATCACCATCCCTTTTCGCACGGCGGTGCTGGGAGGTACTCACTCTTTGAGTATCAATGGCGAGACATTTGACGTACGAATCCCTGCCGGTGTCAAAAATGGCGATACTCTTAGAATCAGAGGCAAAGGCAAAAGCTATAAAGGTCGACGAGGAGATCTGCTGCTCAAAGTAGAAGTAGCACCAGATCCAGAGTATGAGCGGGTGGGCAACGACCTCTACAAGACCATCGACATTCCACTCAAAGTGGCCATATTTGGCGGTAAGGTCAAAGTACCGACCCTAGAAAAAGAGATCACGCTCAAGGTGCCAAAAAATACAAAATGCAACCAAAAGTTTCGAGTCCGTGGCATGGGTGTGATCGATCGAAAAACAAAAGAGAAAGGCGATCTGTATCTTAGAGCCAATATCGTCTTGCCAAAAGCGGAGGAGCTCGATCCAGAACTGGCGAAAATGATGCAAGAGAAGCTACCAGGAGGGGAAGATGCATAGATATGACGAACCGGTATATCTTATCAGTGTAGTGGCCAAGGTCCTCAATATCCATCCTCAGACCTTGAGACAATATGAGCGAGAAGGGCTCATTTCTCCTTCGAGGACGGAAGGGAAGACCAGGCTCTACTCTCAAAAGGATATCGACAGGATCAAGACCATCTTGCGTCTTACCAGAGATCTGGGGGTCAATCTGGCAGGAGTCGATATTATCTTGCGTCTTAAGGAGCAGATGCAGGAGATGGAAGAGGAGATAGAGCGGCTACGGAGTGAGATCAAACGCTACGAAGAGGATGGTATCATCCCCAAAAGCAGGGCGGTGATCAAGAAAGATTTCAATACGGAGATCATTATCTTCGAGGATGAGGAGTAGGCTACTCTCTCATCCGCTTTATCTTCGCTCCCAAAGCTCCAAGTTTCTCCTCGATCTTTTCATATCCTCTATCGAGATGGTAGATACGATGGACATTGGTGGTCCCTTGCGCCGCCAGTCCAGCCAGCACGAGGGCACTGCTGGCTCTTAGATCGGTGGCCATCACGTCGGCCCCAAAGAGTTTGGTAGGGCCTATGATCGTGGCGATGTTGCCCTTGAGCTGAATATCGGCGCCAAAACGGCGCAGTTCGCTTACATGCATGAAGCGGTTTTCAAAGAGCCGCTCTTCGATGATGGATGTACCCTCTGCCAAAAGAGCCAAGGACATGAACTGGGCCTGCATATCGGTAGGGAATCCTGGATATTCGCTTGTGACGATCTCGACGGGTTCGATCCTCTTTGCAGGCTCTATGGTGATGGAGCTATCATCACTCTGAAGTGGAAATCCCATCTGCATCAGCTTCAAAAGCACCGCCTCAAGATGCTGAGGAATCACCTCCCTCAAAGTGATCTTCGATCCGGTAATCGCTCCGGCACACAGATAGGTACCAGCCTCGATCCTATCTGGAATCACTTCGATATCCTCCATAGGGAGCAGCTCTCCATCGCTCCCATGGATCACCAGCTCATCACTGCCGATCCCCTCGATCTGGACGCCGCTTCGATTCAATACTTCGCATAGCTGAACCACTTCTGGCTCTTTGGCTGCGTTGACGATGGTGGTCTTGCCCCTGGCCAGAGCCGCCGCCATGACGATATTTTCCGTACCTGTGACCGTGACTTTGTCAAAAATGATCGTCGATCCTTTGAGCCCGCTGGGTGCTTGTGCCACTACATAGCCACTTCTTATGGAGATCTGGGCCCCCATCTGCTTGAGAGCTTTGAGATGCAGATCTATAGGGCGCTGTCCGATGGCGCATCCGCCAGGCAGGCTCACCTCACAGTGCCCAAAGCGACTCAACAGTGGTCCTAGCACCAGTATCGATGCTCTCATGGTCCGCACGATATCGTAGACGGCGGTGGTGGAGTCGATGGTGGAGGTATCGATATCGACCCTGTTGCCATCAAGACTATAGCTAGCCCCCAGATTGTCCAGTAGCCTTAGAAGTGTCTGGATATCTTTGACATTTGGAAGATTTGAGATGGAGATGGGATTCTTCGCCAAAATAGATGAAGCGATCAAGGGGAGGGCGGCGTTTTTGGCCCCTGAGATCCGTACCGATCCGCTAAGCCTATTGCCACCTTCGATCTGTAGATAGTCCATCCTAACCCTTTTTTAAAGAAATTATAACTAAAATACTTTTGATATTAGCTAATATAAAGGTGGATGATGGAGAGTCTGAAGAAGCTGGATCAACTCCTGCAAAATCTTGTCTCACTGGAGAAAAGGCGCAAAGAGAACAAAATAAGACTCAAAGAGCTTTTTGAGGAGCTTGAGCTACATAAGAAGGTGGAGAGTTTTGAGCGGATCTTCGATTTTGGCGCCATCAACGTCACTGGTATATGGCTCCAAGAGGAGCGACTCTGCCAGATCCAGCCCAATAGATATGTCCAGATGATAGCTATCCTCAAAGAAGAAAGAGGCTCAAAAAATATCAATCTGCGCTATTTTGGCAAGAGCGACACCTTGCAAGAAGGGCTCATCAAAAAGATAGGGGAGTTTATCATCCGGTGGCGGTTTGAGAAGGCCTTCTTGAATCTTGAGCACTATGAAAGGATGGTAAAAAGATTTGAACAAGTGGGATAAAAAGTACCTCCACGCATCTTTACCCGAAGTCAACGAACACCTCAAGCGGTTCTACCATCTGGCCAAGAGGGGTAAAGCTTTGGACATCGCCTGCGGTATGGGACAAAATGCAAAGTTTTTGGCCTCAAAAGGATTTGAGGTCGAGTGTGTCGATATCTCAAAGATAGCTCTATCAAAGGCTAAAAGCAGGGGAGTGACAACCTTTTGCTGCAATATAGAGGAGTTTCTTTTTGGCGAATACGATCTTATTGTCTGTTTCAATTTTTTGCTTCGATCCATCCACCCCAAGATCATCAAATCCCTCAAGCCCCAAGGGATCCTTATCTATGAGACCTTTACCTACCACTCCAAAATCAATCCACAATACAGACTGGCAAAAAACGAACTCTTGCAAGAGTTTTTGGAGCTAGAGATTTTACATTATGAACTTTTTAAGACCAAAGCGCTCCTGGTAGCCCAAAAATCATAGGGCCACCCCTTCCCAGAAAAAATCGACATGCTTTTCAAAGACAGTGGAGAGCGATGAGGTAGGGCGGTTCTCAAGACGAAGGAGAGTGATTTGGATCCTATAGTACAAAAGGGGAGCGAAGAACTCCTGGGCCATGAGGATCGGATCTGCGGAGCGGATAAGATTTTCTTGCATCATTACAAAAAAGGCATTTGAGAGCTTTTTGATATTCTCTTCGTAAAAGGCCTTTAAAAACCGCTCTCGTACGGTATGATTTTGCATGAGCTCTTGCATAATGATACGAAAAAGCTTCTCGTTTTTAGGATCAAAAGCCAAGAGCTTGAAGGTAGCCACATACTCCATCAAGTATCTTCTGCCTCTTTTTGCAAACTCCTCAGGAGGCTTCTTTTCAAAAAAGTCATCAAAGGGAGTAGAGAAGAGATTTTGTAAAATGTGGGCATAGATCTCCTCTTTGTTTTTAAAATGGTTGTAGATAGCACTCTCTCTGATTCCCACGATCTTGGCTATTTTTCTCATTGAGGCTCCATTATAACCATACTGAGCCATCAGATCCATAGCGGCATCCAAGATCTTCTCTTTTGTCGATCTGTTTTTAGAAAGTGTCGAATTCATGGGACCTCCACCAAAGAAAAGAACGACTGTTCACATTAAAGTTAACAACCGTTCACAATTACAACGACAAGATATTAACGTTTGTTCATCTCAATATTAACACAAGTTCACTTACGAAAAGATCAAAAGGGTATCATCGCTAAAAAAATGAAAGTTTGAAAATTATAGTTTTCAATACTAAATCAATTTTACCGATCGAATCTTTACATAAGCGCCAAAAGATGGTATCGTACTTTTCAATACAAACAGGAGTGTCGATGAAATATCCTCTCAATTTCAAAGAGTCCTTTTGCGATACGCTGCGCTTTTGGATGGAGCGCTACATGCGCTACAAACTCACATCACTCTCAAACAGACAGCTCAAGGATCAGGAGGAGCTTTTTGACGTGATCCAAAAGCTCTCCTTGGGCACGAGCTCAATAAATGAGCTCACACAATTGGCAAAGAGAGCCAGAAATGCCGGACTCATCGGCATCAATACCTACTACAAACCCCTGGAGAAGCTCTATAGCTTTTTGTGCCGCTACGGTGTGGCCTCCATGGAAGAGATCGACGAAGAGCTCATCATCGACTTTTTGGCTTCCACCACCGGCGGTCTGAGTGACGCTACAAAAAAGAACTATCGCATAGCCATGATAAACTTTTTCAAATATATAGACAAAAACAATGAGGACGGCCACCATTTCGATATAGAGCTCAAGAATTGGGCCGGCCTCAAAGGCAAAGCTGGCCAAAAACTTCCGGTATTTATGAACGAAGAGGAGATCAAAGCCTTTTTGCGCGCCATCGACACCTACCCTTTTCGCAGTGATGTAGCCGCTAGAAACAAAGCCTTGATCAAACTCATACTCTATACGGGCATACGGGTAAGCGAAGCGATCCATCTACGGCTCAAAGACATTGAACCACAAGATGATGTCTATCTTCTCAAAATAACGGGAAAAGGGAATAAAATAAGAGTAGTTATGATAAAATCCAAACATATCAAAAATGATTTAGAGGAGTGGATGGTCAAAAGGCGATGCGAAGAAGATCTGCTCTTTTGCAATAAAAAAGGGGCTCCCCTCACCCAAGCCTATGTGAGCAGGATCGTCGAGCAGATCCTAAAGAGCGCCGGCATTCGCAAGGAAAAAAACGGTGCCCATATGCTTCGCCATACCTTCGCCACCCTCCTCTACAACAAAAGCAAAGATCTAGTCCTAGTCCAAGAAGCGCTAGGCCACGCCAGCCTGGATACCTCTAGGATCTATACCCATTTTGACAAAGAGAGGCTCAAAAAAGCGGCAAGTGTCATGGATGATATGAATTAATATGAAGGAGAAATCGTGGATATCAAAGAGTGCTCAAGCCTAGAAGAGGTCCGAAGCGAAATAGACAAGATCGATGAGGAGATCGTCAAGCTAATCGCCAAACGAAGCAAATATGTCAAACAAGCGGCCCGTTTCAAAGAGAGCGTCGAGGAGATCAAAAGTGATGAGCGGATCAACGATGTCCTCAATCATGTGCGCCACCTTGCAGCCACTTTGGGAATTTCACCAAACCTCGTGGCCGACATTTTCAAGATCCTGATCGACAAGATGGTGGAGATGGAGATCGAGGAGTTCAAAAACGGCGGCGCTTACTGAGGCTGCTGGAGCTTTGAGGCTATCTCCTCCATTGCTTCTAGCATCTTTTCATACGTGGAGAAGAAAAGCTCCCTTTTGTCTCCATCCACACCTATGAAAATAAGACCATACCCTACTTTCTCAACGTTTTGGCTATTTTCGTCAAACCACTCAAAGGAGATGGTCGTCGTCTCTTCGCCATGCCTGACGACGACACAGGGATAGATATTGACAACTCTTTTTAAGTCGATCCCCTCAAATTCCATCAATGGGGTTCTTTCTCCACGATCTCACGACACACGATACAGTACTTGGCAAAGGGCTTGATCTTAAGACGCAAGGGCTTGATGGGCTCTCCACACATTTCACAGATCCCATATTCACCCTGCTCTATCTTTTTTAGAGCGTACTCGATCTCCTCTAGCTCTCTTTGCTGCTGCTGCTGGATCGCCTCTTCGATCATATTGTCGGTACACAAAGAGGCATAGTCTCCATCGTCATTGACCTCCACATCCTTAAGCCCCTCCATCTCCATCTTCGTAGCGTCTAGATTCTTGATGATTTGGGCACGACGCTCTATCAAAAGCTGTTTGAAATAGGCTATATCCATACCTTACCTCTTCTAAAATTTTGGGAAATTTTATCATATTAATCTTTTTTGAAAATTAAGCACAAAATAATTTATGCTTATTTTCGATATAATTTCGAAAAATGAAGGAGTAGACATGGATCTCAAGCAAAAACTTCAACAAGATCTCAAAGAGGCGATGAAGGCGAAAGATACCTTCAAAAGAGATACGATACGATTTTTGATGAGCGCCATTAAGCAGGTGGAGGTGGATACTAGAAAAGAGCTCAGCGACGAGGATATCGTCAAAATCATCCAAAAAAGTGTCAAGCAGCGTGAAGAGGCAGCAGCTCAGTACAAAACAGGAGGCAGAGAAGATCTCTATGAAAAAGAGATCAAAGAGGCCGAACTTCTCAAAAACTATCTGCCTAAGCAGCTCAGCGATGATGAGCTAGAAGCGGAGCTAAGAAGAATCATAACCCAGGTAGGTGCCACCTCCATGAAAGATATAGGCAAGGTGATGGGCGTGGCCACAAAGGAGCTGGCAGGCAGAGCCGATGGCAAGAGGATCAATCTGACTGTAAGAAAAATTCTTACTTAATCTTCCAGCCCCTTGAGTCTTCTGAGCTCTCTTGGGATATCCTCTTGACGCATGAGATGCTCCCCTATCAAAAATGCATCGACTCCTATTTCATGTAGATGGCGGATCTGATCGTGTGAGCCGATCCCGCTTTCTGCGACGATGATCTTGCCTTTGGGGATCAATGGTACCAGCTTCTCACTCAAGCCTAGATCGATCTTGAAGGTTTCTAGATCCCGATGATTGATGCCAATAATATTGGCTCCAGCAAAAATCGCCTTGATAAGATCTTTTTTGTCATGAATCTCCACCAAAGCCTCCATCCCCAGATGCCATGTATACTCCAAAAGCTCCTTGAGCTCCTTTCGGCTAAGCGCCTTTGCGATGAGCAAGACAAAGTCGGCCCCATAGACCAAAGCCTCTACTAGCTGATATTTGTCGATGATGAAGTCTTTTCGAAGAAGCGGCATCGGGACATAGCGTCGAATTTGGGTGAGATATTCGATATCTCCTTGGAAAAAGAATGGCTCCGTCAAAACAGAGACCGCATTGGCTCCACCCTCATGGTAGGCCTTGGCGATAGCCACAGGGTCGAAATCCTCTTTGATCACTCCCTTGCTTGGGCTGGCCTTCTTGACCTCGGCGATGATCTTGTACGGATCATCGGGCGTGCTTCTTAGAGCATCTTCCACAGGTCTTGGGACGAAGGGGTTGTAGGCCAGGCTACGCCCAAGCCACTCCAGAGGAAAATCCTTTTTTCTTTTTTCTACTTCCTCTTTTGTCTTTTTGATGATCTCATCTAGCATCATTCCTATCCTTTGCGCATTGACGTATCTTTGTTAGATGCAATTGTATCTCGCTATCTTTTAATCCCAGCTCATAGTAGACCCTCTTGATCACTCTCAAAGCCTCTTGACATCTTCCTAGCTTATAGTAGCCCCAGGCCAAGGAGTCTAGATAGTATGGGGAGTCGGGCTCATATTCCAAAGCCTTCTTCACCAGTTCCACACCTCGCTTTATATTGAGATCATGATCGATATAGAGATAGCCAAGATAGTTGAGATATACGGGATCATCGAGGGTCTTGATGGCAAGCTCCAGCTTCTTTGCCACATCTTCGACCAATTTGGGATCTTTGTGACTGGCTCCTTCATACTCAAAGATAGCCGCTTGCGCCAGATATTTGGGATCTTTTGTCTGGCGATAGAGCCTCATGGCGTATTCGTAGGCTTTCTTGTAGTCTCTAGCGATCTTGTACAGATCGAGCATATACTCATCGTCGTCTAGCTCTTTTGCCCACTCTATCGCCTTGGAATACTCTTTTTTGTATAAATAGAGCTCCACGATTTTTCGTAGATACTCTTCCTCTTTGTAGGTCTGATAGAGTCTTTTGTAGACTGAGAGGAGCCCGTCGATGTTGTTTTGGAGACTGTACAAAGAGATCAGTGTCTTACAGACCTCCTTTTGACAGCCATAGATCCTGGTATGTGTCTCCAAATAGGCGATGGCCTCCTCTTTTTTGTCAAGATAGAAGTACATGATATAGGCGATGGTGTTGACGTTGTGGATGGAGGGATTGATGGCATAGGCGCTCTTGTAATACTTCAAGGCCAGATCGTAGCGCTTCTGGGCTAGATAGATGGAGGCTAGATATTCATAGTTTTTCGCGCTTTTGTCATATTCAAGAGCCCTTTTGATAGCCTCAAGAGCCTTTTGAGGCTCGCCTTTGGCCAGATACAAAGAAGCAGCCAGCTGCAACAAAGAGCTATTTTTGGGCTCTTTTTTCAAAGCCTCCTGGACAAGCGCCATCGCCTTGTCGAACTCTTTTGCTCTAATATAGTCAGCGACGCTTCGTTTTAAGATCTCCAAAGACCCACTCATCGTATAGAGTTTTTCGTAGAGTCTAGCAGCCTCTTGATAGTAGCCCTCACCCTCCAAAAAGGTAGCTTTAATAAGCAAAGCGTTGATCTTGGCGTCACTTTTTGGAGTGGGAGTTTTATGGCTACAGCCTGTCAAAAGCAAAGCAGCCACTACGATAGGGGCAAGATACCTTTGCATTCTTTGCATACCTCTTCTTTGTTGTTTTTGAAATGGTCCCAAAATGGATAACTGCGACACTGTGCGGGACGTACGGGATAGATCTGACACCCTTTGTCAAAAAAGAGACAAAAATACTCCCCTTCCCTCTTGATCTCCTTGATAGTATAGCGATAGCCCACCTTTTTGAGATAGTTTTGGATGAGGTGCTGGGATGTGATCCCCAAAAAGCGTGCGATCTGCTCGATCTCACTTTTCGTTACCCATATATAGCCACTTTCCCCTCGACAGCAGTTCCCCTCACAGCTAGCGCACATCCCAGGATCGAAGGCGAAATCGAATCCCTCTTTTGTGATTAGATCTGACATTTTATACTATGTACTCCCACCTCTTTAAAGATCTGTTGTGTATGTTTGGCGTAGCGTCCATTCTCAAAGACAATCAAAGGTGGCTCTATCTTGCACAAAGATTTTGAGCTCTTCTTGGCGGCTACTAGTACCAGGGTAGCAGCCTTCTGGTCGTTTGGATGGACGAATTTCATCCGCTCTAGATTGAATTTATACAGCGTCAATTTCGATATTATATCCATAATCTGCTTTGCGTCATAGCAAAAAATTAGCATCCCCTTTGGACTGAGAATGGAGCTGGCTTTCTTAAAGAACTCATCTAAGGGCAAAAAACCGCTATATCGGGCTTTGTCGATCATCTTGTCCTTGCTTCTGAGGACATTTTTATGATAAAAAGGGGGATTTGAGACAATAAAATCAAACTTCTTGCCAAAGACCATATGGACAAAATCTCCCAGATAGATGGTGATATCTTTTTTGTTGGCCTTGGCATTGATACGTGCATACTCCACAAATCGCTCCTGAGGCTCTATGGCGCTCACGCTAGCTTGCGGGAAGTCTCTAGCCACCAAAAGGGCCAATATCCCAGATCCGGTCCCAACATCTAATACCTCTCCCTTGATATCAAAGGAGCGGATGAAGTGGTATAAAAAGATCGTATCACTGTTGTAACAGTAGCCCTTTTGGGGTTGGTAGATGATCAACACCGCCTCCTTTATTTGCTATAATTTTACCCAAAAAAAGGATGAGTATGATCATCATACCCGCCCGCCTAGCGTCTACGAGATTTCCCAAAAAGGCCCTCTACCCCATCGATGGAGTCCCCATGGTCATCCACGTAGCCCAAAGGGCCAAGGAGGTGGACGAGGTGGTCATAGCCACGGATGCCCAGGAGATCGCAGAAGCGGCCAGGGAGTATGGATTTCGAGCGGTCATGACATCCAAGGCCCACAAAAGCGGTACCGACCGTATCAACGAAGCGGCGACGATCTTGGGCATAGATCAGGATGAGATCATCCTCAATGTCCAGGGAGACGAACCCTTTATCGAGCCCAAGACGATCCAAAGACTCAAAGAGCACACCAAAAATCACCCAGAGGCGATGATCTGCTCTCTCTACAAAGAGGTCCCTCTCTCTTTAGGCGACGATCCCAACAGCGTCAAGGTGGTTACCGATGCTGCAAATTATGCTCTTTATTTTTCCAGGAGTCTTATCCCCTATCCTAGATCTTCTTATGATACGCTCAAGATCCACCTAGGGCTCTACGGCTATACCAAGAAGATGCTGGAGCGTTTCTGCGCGCTAGAGCCAGCCCCACTGGAGCAGATCGAGGGACTAGAGCAGCTTCGAGCCCTCTGGCATGGCTACGATATCGCCATGGCCAAGGTAGAGTCCAAGAGCTTTGGCATCGATACACCCCAAGATCTCAAAAGAGCTTTAGCGAAGTGATTTTTTCTTGATGATCTCCTCAGCGAGCCGGGAGATCTCCTTTTTCGTAGGTTTTTTGGGAGGGGGTGAGCTCTTTTGAGACTCCTTGGACTCTTTTGGGGCCTCTTTCGTCCACAAAAAAAGATAGACCCCATAGACAATCGCTCCAAAAATGAGAATCCATTTCATAGCGATAACAAATGGCAAAAGATCCAAGCGGTTGGTGATCTTGAGATACTCTACCACATCTTCGTACAAAAAGAGCATCACCCCGATAAAAAAGAGCACGATCAACACCTTGGCCAGGCTTTTGCGAAATTTGTAGATATAGGCCCAAATAATTGCGGATTTGATCTGTCGGAACATATCTTGGTCCTTAAAAAAGTGAAATACCAAGAGCCGCTAAAAGCGCCAAGAGCCCTTTGGCTTTGAGATCGTCTATGAGCTTGATACGCTCATCTTCGTAGATAATGGCGAGCTCCTCTTCGTCAAAATCTTCTGGTTTGAGCTTATGCTGAGCCAAGCGTGCCTTGACCCTGGCCTCCACCCTCTTCTCCAGGGCCTCCTCGATCTTTCTTTTGAGTTTGGCGTGGACATTGAGACTCTCTAAAAAACTCATAGCATCTTCTCTTTCTTGTTGGTGATTTTTTGGAGATAGTCACTGATATTGATGAGACTAAATGTTACCAAAAAGATCATAAGACCAGGGAAAAAACTGACCCACCAGGCTATATCGATCACCTCTTTTCCTTCACTAAGAATCGATCCCCAGCTCATCTGAGGCGGCAACACCCCAAGCCCCAGGAAACTCAGCCCTGATTCTGCCAAAATCGCTCCACCCACAGCGAAGGTAAAGGATATAAAAAAGATAGGGGCAATAAGGGGGGTGAAATATTTTAATATGATTTTATATGAAGGTACTTTGGCGATCTGCAAGATCTTAACAAAGGGCTTTTTGGCTATGGCAAAAGATTCGCTCCGTATCATCCTGGCCGTCCCCATCCATCCAGTCAAGGAGATGACAATAATGAGTACCAGCGAAGAGGCGGGTATATAGCTCACCAAAGCCAGGAGCAAGAAAAAAGTAGGAAAGGTCAAAAAAAGATCGACCACTACCACGAAGATCTTGTCAACCCAACCACGAAAAAAACCAGCGCTCACACCAGCTACCAATCCAATAAAACTAGCAATCATAGCGCTTCCTACCCCTATAATCAAAGAGCTCTTTCCCCCTTCGATCACCCTAGCTAGCAGATCTCTGCCAAGGCGATCGGTACCGAAGGGATGCTCAAGCGAAGGGGGAAGCAAGATGGCGTTTTTGTCCAGCAAATAGGGGGAGACCTGATAAAAATAGCCTCCCAAAAAGCTCAGCAGGACGATCCCGATCAAGATAGCTATGGAGATATAGGGCTTCTTCATCGATAAAAACTTAGGGTGCTTTTGCCATATTTTCGCTTTTTAAAGAGCTTGAAAGGACCCAGCTCCTTGCCAAAATCATATGAGCTCATGTGCTCTATGATCACCGCCTCGACCACCTCTTTGGGAAGCTTTTTGATCGTCAAAGCCACTTTATCGTAAATATCTTCATACCCTTCTCGAATGGAAAAGGGCGGATCGAAGTAGAAGTAGGCTTTCTCTTTCGCTCTTTTTAGATCTTCTACCACATCCCAAATCAGATCAAAAGCGTCTCCATAGCGGACCACGCAGGCATCCTGGTCGCAAGACTCCACATTCTTTCGTAAAATCTGGTATGAATCCTTGTCCTTTTCTATAAAGTAGACCCTCTTCGCGCCTCTGCTTAGAGCCTCCAGCCCCACACTCCCGCTCCCACCAAAGACCTCTACGAAGTTCTTGTCAACAATATCAAACTGCAAGATATTAAAAAGAGCCTCCTTGAGGATACTTTTGGAGCTTCTGGTGGTCTGTTTGGAAGGGAGTCTCAGCTTCTTGCCTCGAAATCTCCCGCCAATAATCCTAGTCGATAGCTCTTTTTTCATAGATCTCCTTGTTGGCTCAATTTTATCATAAAGATTTTTTGGCTAAAATTATAAAAAATTTCATAAAGGGAGTAAATGGCTAAGAAAGTGAACAAAGTGGTCCTGGCCTACAGCGGCGGACTCGATACTTCCGTCATCCTCAAATGGCTCCAGGAAACTTATGAGTGCGAAGTGGTCACATTTACCGCCGATATCGGTCAGGGCGAAGAGGTCGAACCAGCCCGCGAAAAAGCTCTCAAGCTCGGTATCAAGCCCGAAAACATCTTCATCGAAGATCTCAAAGAGGAGTTCGTACGCGACTACGTTTTGCCTATGTTTAGAGCCAACACTATCTATGAGGGGGAGTATCTGCTAGGCACCTCCATCGCCAGACCCCTCATCGCCAAGCGCCAGATAGAGATCGCCAGGGCCGTGGGAGCAGACGCGGTAGCCCACGGTGCCACGGGCAAAGGAAACGACCAGGTGCGATTTGAGATCGCCTACTTGGCCCTCAATCCCGACATCAAAGTAATAGCGCCGTGGCGGGAGTGGGATCTCAACTCCAGGGAGAAGCTCCTCAAGTTTGCCGAGGAGCATGGCATCCCTATCGAAAAACACGGCAAAAAGAGCCCCTACTCCATGGACGCCAACCTGCTCCATATCTCCTATGAGGGCGGTATCTTGGAAGATCCGTGGGCGGAGCCCGAAGAGGATATGTGGCGCTGGACCAACTCCATAGCCCAAGCTCCCGACGAGCCTGAATATATCACTATCGATTTTGAAAAAGGAGATCCGGTAGCGATCAATGGCGATCCCATGAGTCCTGCCACGCTTTTGGCCAAACTCAACGAATATGGCAACCGCCACGGGATCGGACGGGTCGATATCGTCGAAAATCGATTCGTAGGGATGAAGAGCAGAGGCTGCTACGAGACTCCGGGAGGCACCATCTTGCTCAAGGCCCACAGGGCTATCGAGTCCATCACCCTTGATCGCGAAGAGGCCCATGAAAAGGACAAGCTCATGCCAAAATATGCCGAGCTCATCTACAACGGCTTTTGGTTCAGCCCCGAGCGCCAGATGCTCCAAGCCGCCATCGACAAGACCCAAGAAAACGTAAATGGTACCGTGCGGCTCAAGCTCCACAAGGGCAACGTCTTCGTCGTGGGACGAAAATCGCCCAACAGCCTCTTCGCTCCGGAGTTTAGCACCTTTGAAGAGGATGAGGTCTACAACCAAAAAGACGCTGAAGGATTCATCAAGCTCAATGCCCTTCGATTCATCATCGAAGGCCATGTACGAAAAAAGGAGAGAAAATGAAAGTATTACTTATCAAAGATGTCCCAAATTTAGGAAAAGCGGGTGAAGTCAAAGAGGTCAAGGACGGCTATGGCAAGAACTTCCTCATCGCCAAAGGATTCGCCAAGCTTGCCACCCCGGAGGTGATCGAAGCATGGCAGAAGGAGCAGCAGCAGCGTGCCGCGAAGGAAGCCAAGGAGATCGAGGAGCTTACAAAGCTCAAGGAGAAAATCGAGTCGATCAAGCTGGTCATCCGCCACAAAGCGGGCGCCAATGGAGCCCTCTTTGGTGCCATCACCAACAAAGAGGTAGCCGAGGCTCTTAAAAAAGAGTTTGGCATCGAGATCGACAAAAAACATATCGACATCCACCCGCCCATCAAGCAAACAGGTGAGTTCGACATCGACATCAAACTAGGCCACGGTATCCATGCCAAGCTAGACCTTGTCGTCGAGGCGGAGTGATGTTTGAAGCCACCACGATACTTGGCTACAGAGGTGACGGCGTCGCGGTAATAGGTGGTGATGGACAGGTAACCTTTGGCAATACGGTACTCAAAGGCAATGCCACCAAGATCCGCACGCTCCACGGAGGCAAGGTCCTAGCCGGGTTTGCGGGCAGTACCGCTGATGCATTCAATCTCTTTGATATGTTTGAGAAGATTTTGGAGAACAAAAAAGCGGATCTGCTCAAAAGTGTCATTGAATTTTCCAAAGAGTGGCGCAAGGATCGCTATCTGCGCCGTCTAGAAGCTATGATGATCGTCCTCAATACCAAAAATATCTTCATTCTCTCCGGTAACGGAGACGTGGTAGAGCCAGAAGATGGCAAGATAGCTGCGATTGGCAGCGGGGGCAATTTCGCCCTATCTGCCGCAAGAGCCCTAGACAAACACAGCGATCTAGCACCAAGAGAGCTGGTGGAGGAGTCCTTGAGGATCGCTGGAGAGCTCTGTATCTATACCAATACCAATATCAAACTACTGACACTGGAGGATTGATGGATCTTACTCCAAAACAGATCGTCACCTATCTCGACGAATATATCATCGGCCAAAAAGAGGCCAAGAAGGTGATCGCTATCGCCTTGCGCAACAGATACCGCAGGATGAAGCTGCCAAAAGATCTCCAAGACGAGATCACGCCCAAGAATATTTTGATGATCGGAAGCACCGGCGTGGGAAAGACGGAGATCGCCAGAAGATTGGCAAAAAGTTTGGATCTGCCCTTCGTCAAGGTCGAGGCTAGCAAGTATACCGAAGTGGGATTTGTGGGACGTGACGTAGAGTCGATGGTGCGTGACCTTGTGGCCAACGCCTTGGTCCTGGTCAAGGAGATCCACAAAGAGCGTATGAAAGAGGATATAGAAGAGTATGTGATCAAAAAGATCCTCCAAAAGATCCTCCCTCCCCTACCCAAGATGGCCACTCCCGAAAAGAAGGCAGAATATGAAAAGAGCTTTGCGAAGATGAGGCAAAAGCTTCTCAATGGGGACCTCGACCATCTCAAAATAGAGATCGAACTACCCAAAAACAGCATCAGCCTGGAAGACTCCAACCTCCCCCCGGAGCTAGCACAAGCCCAAGAGTCGATCGCCAAGATCTTCACCCTAGGACTCAACAAAGAGAAACTCAAAAAAGAGGTGAGCGTCAAAGAGGCGAAGGAGCTTTTGAAAAATGAGGCTAGCGAGAAATTGCTGGATATGGAAGCTATCAAGCAGGAGGCTTTGAAAAAGGCGCAAGAAGAGGGAATTGTCTTCATCGACGAGATCGACAAGATCGCGGTATCTAGCAGCTCCCAAGGAAGACAAGATCCAAGCAAAGAAGGAGTCCAGCGAGATCTGCTCCCGATCGTCGAAGGAAGCACCGTCAGCACCAAATGGGGCCCTATCAAGACCGATCATATCCTCTTCATCGCCGCTGGTGCCTTTCATCTAAGCAAACCTAGCGATCTGATCCCGGAGCTCCAAGGGCGCTTTCCTCTTCGAGTAGAGCTGGACAACCTGGACGAAGAGGCTCTCTATCAGATCCTCAAAAACACCAAAAACTCCCTCATCAAACAGTATCAGGCCCTACTCGGCGTCGAAGGTGTGGATCTGCGATTTGAGGATGAGGCTCTTCGGGCCATCGCCAAATATGCCCATGAGGCCAACCAAAAGATCGAAGATATTGGAGCCAGACGCTTGCATACCGTCATCGAGAATCTTTTAGAAGATCTAAGTTTCCATGCAGATGAGTACAAAGGTCAGACCGTCGTGATCGATAAAGGATTCGTAGATGAGAAACTTGGCCAAATTGTCGAAAACGAAGATCTGGCCAAATATATTTTGTAAGGATATCGATGGAAGAGAAGACTAAAGCCGGCTATGTAGCTCTCATAGGACGACCAAACGCCGGTAAGAGCACTCTGCTCAACTGGCTACTTGGAGAAAAAATCGCGATGGTAAGCCACAAGCAGCAGGCCACAAGAAAACGGCTCTATGCCATCGTCATGCACAAAAACGCCCAGATCATCTTCATCGATACTCCAGGACTCCACGAAAAAGAGCGGCTGCTCAACAAATTCATGCTCGAAGAGGCCCTCAAAGCCATAGGAGATTGTGATCTCATTCTCTTTTTGGCTCCTGTTACCGATCCGATCAAACATTATGAAAAGTTCTTGGAACTTGCCAAGGATCGACCCCATATCCTCGTACTGACCAAAATCGATATGGTAGACAATGCCAAGCTTCTGGCCAAGATAGCCGAATATCAAAAGTACCAGGACAAATTCTTAGAGCTTGTCCCGGTTTCGGTCAAAAAGAATATCGGAAAAGAGGAGCTGCTTGACGCTATCGTCAAATACCTTCCAGAGCACCCCTACTACTTCGATCCAGAGCTTCTTACCACCGAAAATATCCGTGATATCTACAAAGAGCTTATTCGTGAGGCGATTTTTGAAAATGTCAGCGACGAGATCCCTTATGAGAGCGACGTGGTGATCGAAAAGATCGAAGAGAGCCCCACGATGGACAAAGTCTATGCCATGATCATCGTCGAAAAACCCTCCCAAAAAGGGATCATCATAGGCAAAAACGGTGAGACTATCAAACGCATCGGCAAAGAAGCTAGACGACTTTTGGAGCAGTTTAGCCAAAAGAAGATCTATCTTGAGCTCTTCGTCGTCGTCAAAAAAGGGTGGACCAAGAACAAAAAAGAGCTGGAAAATATCGGCTATATCTTCTAAATTACTCCTTTTTTGGATTTCTTTAAGTTTCGTTTGTTAAAATTTATTAAAAAAAGCGGATAATTCATGCAAGAGAAAAAATTCAAATCTATTATAACTCTTAATCCATACGCCCAGACCTATTTCAAATATGAAAACAGGTCACTTGCACGGTTTTATCCTTTGAAATTTAGTAAAAAGAACTTCTATCTCTCCTTTTTACGTGCCAAAGATCTCATATTTACTACAATATCCTTGAGTAAAAATATCCCGCAAGAGGATATCTACGACGTCCTTGAGATGAGGATCTACGAAGAGCTGGATCTAGATCAGGCGATCGAGTATGTTTTTGATTATGAACTCCTCCCTAGTCTGCCCCACGAGAAGGAGCAAAAATTCGCCGTCTTCATCTCAGAGGCCAAAATCATCCAAGAAAGTTTCGAAGAACTCACCAAGACGATCCCTTTCATCGACGCCATTCTTCCAGCACCCACCCTCTTTAAGACTCTTTATACTCACGACATCTTAGACAACGATGAGATCCACTTCTTTATCTATTTCCAAAAAAGCGACGCTTTCGTAGCTCTCTACCAAAACGGCACGCTCCTTTACACCAAGTCACTCAAGTACTCCTTTGAGTATATAGCAGAACGCATCTCCGAGAAAAAAGGCAAAGAGGTCAGTGCCAACGACGTGATGCAAAGACTCTCAAAAGAGGGGCTCAAGATCTCAGATCTAGACGAACTTCCCTACTATATGGAGATCTTCAACGAGCTCTTCATGTTTATCAACGATATCTTGATCTATATCAAACGTGCCAATGAGATCGAGCATATCGACAAGATCTTCATAGGATCTGAGATTGGATTTATCAAAGGGATCGAGGAGTATTCCCAGACCTACCTGGCGCACAAAGCTTTCGATCTTCACTTCGATTACGGCATCAAGACCCAAGAGCCCTTCGTCGAGGAACTCCACTATCTCATGGCTCTGTGTGGAGAGGATATATTAGAGCGCAATATCCCTTATGTCAATCTCACCCTCTTCAAGCGTCCTCCTCCGCTTTCAAAGCGCCCATCGGGCAGACTCTTGCTGGTAGCTGGTATAAGTGCCCTTTTGGCTCTAGCGTATCCACTCTATAACTACATCTATGCCCAAAAGATCCGATTTGAGATAGCCCAACTCAAAAAAGAGTATCCCAAGATCCACCAAAAAAGAGTGGAATTAGAAAAGAGCATCAACACCCTTCGGGCCCAGATCAAGAGCATTCGTGAAAAAATAGCTCAAAAGAGCCAGGAGCTGAAAAAAAGAGAGCAAATCTTACAGGCTATCTACAACAAAAAGGTCACCTATACCATGAAAGCAGCCACATTGGCCGAGCTTACCCAAGATCTGGTTGCGTACAAACTCAAAG
>PUXX01000006.1 GCA_009659895.1 Campylobacterota bacterium | reverse complement strand
TGAACTATACCAAATCCCAAACCCTTTGCAGCGAATATCTCAAATACCATACCCACAAACCGATCATGGAAGAAGAGCCCCTCTTTATCGATAGAAAAGTAGCTTTCAATGCAAAGGCGTTGGTGGCAGAAGACAATATCATCAACCAAAAACTGATCAAAAAGACGCTAGAAGACTATGGAATCGATGTAGATCTAGCCGAAAATGGCGAGGTAGCAGTGCAAAAATATAAAGAGGGAAAATACGATATCGTCTTCATGGACATCCAGATGCCCAAAAAAGATGGCGTAGAGGCGATGCAAGAGATCGTGGCCTACGAAAAAGAGCAGGGACTGCCCCACACACCTATCGTCGCTTTGACCGCACACGCTCTCAAAGGAGATAGAGAGCGCTTCTTGAGCAAAGGCTTTGATGAATATCTCACCAAACCTCTCAACAGAGCCGATATAGAGTCGGTCCTCAAAACCTATCTCTCATCAAAGGCCGCTCACCAGGCCCAAAAAGCGGCGCACACCCCTGCATCAGCCATCAAAGAGAAAGATATGCTGCTTTTTGACAAAAATCCATTGGAGCTTAAGCTTTTTAATACTGTTTTGCAGAGTCGTGGCTATAATGTCACCGCCGTAAAGGATCTAGAGAGCTTCAAAGACAAACTCCGGCAAGAAAGGTACAAAGTGATACTCATCGACAAAGATAGCCTAGAGCAAAACAGCGATCTTATCAAAGAGCTAACCCAGCAACAACCCGCAAAACTTGTGCTTTTAGGAAAGAGAGAAGATATAGCACAGGATCTGCTATCTATGGTAGATATGGTCTTACCAAAGCAGCTCCATGACAACTCTTTCTTTGAGCAGCTAAAAAGTCTAATGAGTGAGGAGAAGGCTGTATGAAAGAGTTAAATGTCTTGTATGTCGATGACGATATGATCAATAGAAAACTTTTGGAAAATATATTGAACAAATCGCCCTTCATCTCCAAAACCTACGAGGCCAAAGATGGGATGGAGGCTTTGCAGATCCTGCAAGAAAATCCCGATATCAACTTCGTGCTTTTGGATGTGCTGATGCCAAATCTAGATGGCATCACCACACTCCAGTTTATGAAAAACGACAAAAGATTGGCACGCATCCCGGTCATCGTCCTGAGCACCGACGACACTCAAAAGGTGCGAGCCATAGAAGCGGGAGCCAATGACTTCATCAACAAACCTGTCAAAAAAGAGGAGCTTTTGGAAAAGATAGAAAAATACTCCTCAGTGCTCTAGAGTATGGCCTCTTTGAGCACCTCTTCTATATGTGTGACCGGAACGATTTGGAGATTTTCCAACACTTCTGCAGGAATATCGTCTAGATCCCTGTCATAGTTTTTCTTCGGTATGAGGACCTTCTTGATCTTGGCTTTATAGGCAGCGATGAGCTTCTCCTTGAGCCCTCCAATAGGCAGTACTTTTCCGGTAAGCGTCAACTCACCTGTCATTGCCACGTCGTTTCGCACCCGTCTCTGGCTCAAAAGAGAGGCTATAGAAGTAGCCATGGTGATCCCGGCACTTGGACCATCCTTTGGGGTGGCACCTTCAGGAATATGGAGGTGGATATCATAACGTCTATAGACTTCGCTTGGATCGACCTTGATCTTCTCTTCTTTCTCTTTGTACGTTTTTGGGATCGCTGATTGATCGATCTTGATCTTGCCCTGATCGATGAGGACTTTGACCACACTAAAGGCGATACGTGCCGACTCTTTCATCACCTCTCCCAGACTTCCCGTCAGTTGCAAAGACCCTTTACCTTTGATCTTGATAGACTCTATCTTGAGCACATCGCCTCCTACGGCCGTCCATGCCAGACCGTTGACCACTCCTACTTGAGGCTGTTCTTCGACCTCTGTGATCTCAAAGACCGGTTTTTCTAGATATTTGCCAAGATTCTTCACTGTTACGGAGATCTTCTTGATCTGTGGATTTTCCAGGAGCTCTTTGGCGGCCTTGCGCACGATATCGGCGATACGGCGTCTTAGATTTCGCACGCCAGCTTCCCTGGTGTACTTTTCGATGATCTCCTCCAGGGCTGCCTTGGAGATCGTAAGCTCACTCTTTTTGAGACCATGTTTTTTAAGCTCTTGAGGTATGAGATAGCGTCTGGCGATCTCTAGCTTCTCGCTTGGGGTATAGGAGCTTAGGAATATAAACTCCATTCTATCTCGAAGAGGCGCGGGGATATAGCCTATGTCGTTGGCCGTCGCAATGAAGATGACATTGCTTAGATCGATACTGAAATTGAGATAATAGTCTCGAAAGTGGGTATTTTGCTCCGGATCTAGGATCTCCAGGAGCACCGATGTGGGATCGCCCCGCATACTTCGTCCCACTTTGTCGATCTCGTCTAGTACCATCACTGGATCCATCTCTTTGGCATCAATAAGCCCCTGGACGATACGACCGGGCATCGCTCCAATGTAGGTGCGTCTGTGACCACGCAGCTCGCTTACATCCTCTAGCCCTCCCAGGGCGATCCTCACCAAAGGACGCTTGAGCGCCTTGGCGATAGAGTTGGCCAAAGAGGTCTTCCCGATCCCTGGAGGCCCGGCGAAGCACAAAATCGCACCGCTTCCCTTTTCTTTCTTGATTCCTCTTAGCTCCATCAACTCCTTGACGGCAAAATACTCCACGATTCGCTCTTTTGGCTTTTCTAGTCCATAATGGTCCTTGTCAAGCTCCCTTTTGACATCTTGGATGTCCAGCTTTTTTTTGGAGTATTTGCCAAAAGGGATCTCCAGCACCCAGTCCAAATAGGTCTGGATCACTACCGCCTCAGCACTGTCTGGATGCATTCTGGCATAGCGATCAATCTGTTTTTTGATCTCCTTGTAGGCCTCTTCGCTCAAATAGGGCTTGATCTTTTCAAGCTTTTTGCGATACTCCTCGACCTCCTCCTCTTTTTGGGTATCGACACCCAGCTCCTTTTGGATCTGCTTGAGCTGCTCTTTTAAAAAATACTCCCTATTGGCCTGCTCCATGCGGGAGCTGACCTTGTTCTTGATCTCTCTTTGGAGCTTGCTCTGCTCGATCTCTTCGCTCACCGCATCAATGAGGAGCATCAATCTTTGCTCCACATCCTCTTCGATAAACATCTCATAGGCTCTATCTTTTTTGAGCTTGAGGACGGAGCTTACCAGATCTGCGATGCGATTTGGCTCGTGATTCTCCTCTATCGTCTTGACCAGATCTTGGGGGAAATTCGAGTTGACACTGGCCAAGATCTTGATCTTTTCTCTAAGCACTTCAAGAAGTGCCTCGACCCTTATCTCATTAAAAGGTTTGGACTCTATCACATCCACCACGGCAGTGAGGGGCTTGTGAGAGACAGGCTCCAAGATCTTGCCTCTGGCTAGCCCCTGGAAGAGCAGCTTCACCCGTCCATCCGGGAGATTGACCTTACGCATGATAGATCCGATCACTCCGGCTGGATAGATAGCGTCAAAATCCCTCTCTCCCTCCTTTCCTTCTTTGGATGGAGTGACCAAGATCAAGCTATTGTCCTGCAAAGCCTTCTCCGCAGCCAAAATATTGGCCTCATCGGCTATAAAAATGGGAGAGATCATAAATGGATACAAAAACATATCATCTTCGACGATGATCGGAAGTGTCGTGGGGAAGGCACTATAATCGCTAAGTTTCATAAAAACGCTCTCCTTACCAGTTTATAAGATAATCATACCAAGCTTTTGGCACGTAGATCTGATCTTTGGTGATATTAAAATCCTCATTCTTGCTGCGATAAAAAGCGGCCGCATCCTCTTTGCCACGCCTTTGGTAGAGTGCGGCTATTTCGTTGTTGAGGACAAATTGAGCCATGGCCAGCTTGGTCTCAATGGTCTCGACCATAGGAATAAACTCACTTGCGGGAAACTCCTGCTTATATCTTCTTGCCTCCTCGATCGTCTCCTGGAGGAGTTTTTGGTCACGATTGATACTCTTAAAGGCCAAGAAAGAGGCCTTGATCTTTAAAAATTTGGCGAACTCCACGTTTCGCTCATCCCCAAAGCGCTTGATAAACTCATCTAGATAATACTTGGCCAAAAGATACTCCTCCTCATCCATATGGGCCTGAGCCATGATGAGCATCGCCTCTTTGAGCAGCGGTGAGGCAAAATGCTCGCTTTGCAAAGAGGTGAAGTAGTCATCCGCTTTGTCCAGATCCCCCACGCTTACATAGTGGATCATCTTTTGGTACCAGTAGATATCACTTTTGTTGTATTCTGGAGCATTTTTTGACGAGCAGCCCGCCAGCAAAAGAAGTATCGCCACAGATAGGAGAAGTTGTCTCATCGACCCTCTTTTTTAGAGCTATTATAGCAAATTGTGTTAAAATTAAAAAAAGGAGGTATGGTGATTACGATAGTAGGTTATGGTGAGATGGCTAGAGCTCTCATCGAAGGGCTCCTGCAAAGCGGCGAAGAGGTAGAGGTCATAGGACGCAGCGAAGAGAAACTCCAGCAGATTGCTCTTTTGTACCCCATACAGACCCGGCTTTTGGATGGTGTGGATATCCAGGACAAAACTCTCATCCTGGCCGTCAAACCCCACACTTTGGAAGAGGTGGCAAAGAAACTCCAAGGAGAAGCTGCCCTTTTGATCTCTATTTTGGCGGGAGTGGAGCTGGATCGACTCCATATCATCAAAGCCCATCATTATGTACGGGCGATGCCAAACATCGCCGCTGCAAAAAAGGCCTCCATGACCACTCTTACGGGCGATATAGAGGCAAAACCGAAGGCTTTGGAGATCTTTTCCCACATAGGTCGCACCCTATGGGTCGAAAGCGAAAAGGAGCTGGACATCGCCACGGCGATCGCTGGAAGCGGACCGGCCTTTTTGGCTCTTGTGGCAGAGGCCATAGCCGATGGTGGTGTCGCAGCAGGACTCAAAAGAGAGGATGCATTCACCCTCACCAAGGGTCTTTTTCACAGCTTTTCATCCCTAGAAGATGAACACCCCGCCCTCATCAAAGACAAAGTGATGAGTCCTGCCGGCACCACGGCAGCTGGATATAGAGCGCTTGAGAGTGAAGGGGTACGAAGCGCCTTTATAGAAGCGATCCTGGAAGCATACCAACGAACTTTAAAAACTAATTGATTTCTAAGAAAATTTGTTGGATAATGTATTTAATGATAAAGTAAATTAATCCAACAAGGATTGCAGGTGAAAAAGTTTAGTTATATCCTTTTGTTATTGGTTTTTATGGCTTCAGCTGTGTATGGAGGCTGTGACGCAAAGTGTGGTACAATCGTCACTCCATCGTGCAACTATGCAGCCACATTTCCTTTTGATGGGCAAAAGGTAGAAGTGAGCGACGTTATGAAATATAGCGTCAAAACAAAATGTTGTGCCGATGGATCCAATTTTTGCTGTCAAAAAGATTATATCAAGATCACTGGCTTAACACCTGGAAAATACAATCTCAAAGTATCTGTTTTCAGTGATCAAGATATCATGAATCTCAAAATCGCCACCTCTTGCGCCATCCTTGACAACTCCCCAGACATCTACTCAGGTATGATCAATAACCTCTATACAGCAACCATAACTCTTTCTTCGCCAGAACTTTATATTCTTGCTCAAGCCATAGCTAACGAAGGAAAAACATACTATACCATTATCTTAGAAAAGATACCCGACATCGTCTACAGTAATCTTGGTCTGTGCAATCTCTTCAAAAGTGGTATCAACGCAAAGAGCGTGGATATGGAAGGAGAGAAGCTCTATCAGTGTAACGCGACAAAGATCTACACAGATACGGTCATATCAAATGACCTTCTATGCTCCAATCAGTGTGAAAACTTCTCTGCATGCACCACAAAACCGACACCCAGTTTCTATGATGTCAAATTCTACACCAGCACAAAATCGACACCTGTCCCTGCCAACTACCTATTTGACCAAAACAACTACCAAGACGCTTCGTTTAATCTCTCACAAGATAGTACGATTACATTCAAAGCCACCACCACCTATCCAAACGCACAAGTATCCTATATGCTCCTTGGGGCGTTCGTTCTTAGCTCACAAAACAATGTTGTTACAATGCGTTTCGATCCTGGAGATTACTTTTTTGAAAAACTTGATATCACCGACACTCATCTGAAGATCATCCCCACTAGCACCAGCGCTCCAGTTAGAATCTTTGTCAAAGGGGATGTGACGCTTTCTAACGCTTTGCTTGAATCCACAACCGCCCTGGCTGACAATATCCAGATCTTCATAGGTGAAAAGCTCTCTTATCAACTTCCTGATACTTGCGCTACATTCGACATCGGCTGTCTGCTTGGCTCGCTCCTTGGAGAGCCCACATGCGACTCCAATGTGACTTTTAGTGGATATATCTATGCCAATGATATCGATATTGAGGGAGAGTGTATCAATCTCATCGGCGCAATAGCTGCGAAAAACTCCCTAAAAATCGAAGGTGATAATATCCATATCCAATACAAATCCCCAAACAACTGTCCAAAATCCTACTGTGAAGAGCTTGAGCTCTCTGAAGGATTCCATATCGTCGATCCAGATGGAGGCGATAGGGCGAACGCCTTTGAGATCTATTGTGATATGTCTTCTCAATACGCTCCTAGAGATCTTTTAGCCCTTCCACTCAAAAATGAATATAACAATCTTGTTTTCACTAAAGAGCAGCTTGAATCTACCGACTACTACAGTGAAGCCTTGAGTGATAGTATCGGATTCCAAGCGATCCATATCTACGCAAAAACTCTTGAGGTCATTGTCGATCCCGATCAAAAAGAGCCGATCTCATCCAATGGCTACAGTGTCATGGGATCTACATTTAGCAATATCAACCTCATCGGCACACCGTTAGCTATTGACTGGTCCCAAACAGCCATTTCGGGATGCAATGAGAGCAAGCTACGCAAAGCCTACTATGGTCAAGCTGTCAAGATCAATACACTTGATTATGACAACGCGATATGTACGATCGATCATATGAAGCTCAAGATCTTGGATGACTATACCTACCTCACAGATCCTGGTGGCAATGAGATCTTGGAGATAAGCTGCAAAGAACTCTCAGAACAAGTACCTCAAAATGTACTTCCTAGTGACAAGATCAAGGGCCACTACTGGATCACTCCATACAACAGCCAAAGAGATGAACACAATAGTATCCAAGAGGCCTCCAAAAGACCTTTTGTGGTCTATTGCTGGTTTCAGCCAGATCTCAACTGGGCATGGACGTTTCTTTTGGCGCTGGATGGCAAAAGAACGAAAACAAAAGATGATCTACTCCAAAAAAAAGACACCTGCTCTGCAATGGGCCTTTTCCCCTTTGTCCCGTACAAAGAGGAGTCCTTTGAGCGGGTTAGGAAATTTCTTTTGGCAAATAAAGATGAGTGGAGCAACTATACAGGTACAATTCAAGAAAAAGTCAAAGCTCTTACAGGGCTCAATTACTACTTGGATTATGAAAGAGACTCTCTTATTTGGCCATATGGCTCTTTTGGCGTCTATTTTGACAAAACTACCGATCATACCAACTGGAAAGGAGCCGATAGTCATACTCCAGGATGGATGTCGGGCGCTCCTATGCACAATATCAAATCAATCACCACCGACTACCCCCACAAGGCTCTCGATCAAAACCGAAAGTACTATGAATGGAGTAGTCAAAATTACCCCTCTCTTCCTGCCGATAAGTTGCGCTACTCCTCTACTGATATCGGTGGAGGCGATGGCCGGTATCGATATGAAGATACCATGGGAGCAAAGGGATGGAAGAGTATTTTAAAAGACTTCAATATCTCTGAGGAGGATGAGTGGTTTATCTCTCGATCGGGAGCTGGGATCAACTTCGATCAACGCTCGGCCGCTCCATATGACTGGCCCTATTTTGAGCCAAACGGCAACTATGATAATGGCTGCTGGCTCAACTATCTGTATGATGATGAAGGGTATGTCAGGCACAATGACGATTGGGATTGTAAATATCCATACTACGACTATATGTGTATGGCCAGGGACAACTATACCCAAGTAACTCGCTACAGCCTCATCAAAGGGCCTTATGAGCTCATCGACAGAGATATCCCTCAAGGCCAAGAGATCGACAATCTTTATATAAGAACTCAGATCATCAAAAAGCCGATCCAGTTAGATCTAGTACTTTTGGATGAAAACAGAACCCACCTCCTAGATCAAGAAGAGCTAAGCAAGCTTACCCTAAGTGCTGGTATCTTCTTGGTTAAGACCTACTATAACAAAGGATCTGAGAGGGTCCAAGAGGTACGATATCTAGGAGAGCTCAACGGATACAAACCGACCCAAGCACGAATCAACTTCGACACTATCATCGGAGAAGACTTCCAGGTCGATTCGGCCAATAGACGAATGTTCGTAAAATTTAAGTTTTGTACCAGAGATGACTACAACTGGAGTGATTGCTGGGAGAGTGGAGTGGGTGGTAAGTGCAAAGCCTCCCAGGAGTACTATTGCGCCCAGGCCGACTCCAACGACTTCGCCGTACGACCCAAAAGGTTCGCTTTTGTCGGCTCACCCCTACAAAAGATCATAGCCGGAGAGGAGACGGAGCTTCTCTTTGGGGCACTAGACGCTGGCAATGGCTACTCTATCGACTACAACGAAACTCAAGGGGGCTCTTTTGATATCAACGTCTCCTTGGCAGACGATCATAAGCAGTGTATGACCAAAAAGCTTACCGTCCAAAATGTCGCTTTCGAAGATGGCTTCTCCAACTCCACACTCACGTTTGATGATGTGGGAGAGTTCAACCTCACCATGTATGAAATCGTAGGAAGTGAGTTTGCAGCCATAGACCGAAACGACACCAACGACTCCAGACGTCTGATAGAGCCCTTTACCCATACGATCTCTATCGTGCCACATCACTTCGATCTCAATTCCACCATCATCGCACAAAACCCCCAAGGGTTTACCTATATCGCCAACGAGATCGACCAGATCGCATCGATCCTAGAAGTCAACATCACTGCTAAAAACAAGCAAAACGCCATTACCAAAAACTATACCAAAGCCTGCTTCGCTCATGATGTAGAGTTCAACGCCTCATATGATATCACACCACTTTCACCGGATCTAGATACCCTCTTGGTACAAAATGTCGGCTCTACCACGATCAAAGAGTTTCCTATCAGTGCCAAACTCCTCTCTACCACATTCGATAGAGCTATATTCGATACCGACCAAAACGGCACGGGTATAGGAAGAGTGAGACTCAACTTCAAACGCTATGTCCATAAGCCAATCACTCCTTTTACGCTTCAGATCAAGGAGACCAACGCTACCGATGCCAACGGCGTCCAAGGTACGGCCCAAGCCAACAAAAGCACCGATTACTACTATGCTAGAGTCTACTCTTCCAATGAGTTCTCCAATGTCATAAAAGGCAACGAAGGCAACGTCACGATCTATTACGAGCTCTATGCTCCCATTACACCAGCCACTATCTTTACGATATTCCCCAATCCTTTGAATGCTGCGATCACCACATTTTTACAACTGCTACCTACGGATGTGGACGATCTCAACTGGCGCATCAACGAATATCACACCACCACTGATGGGAATATATCCCAAATCCTTTTCAAAGATGTCGATATTCTCACCAGCCCATCAAGCCCTCTCTCAAGAGCGACTCTCTCACCGCTTTTCAAGGGCAGTCATCAACTAAGACTCAAATACAACGGATCAAGCGCTCCTTATATCGCTACCCTAGAGATCAATGCTTCAAAATGGCTCATTTACGATAAATCGGATCCAAACGCTCAGACCAATACATTCAAAGTCAAGTTTCTCTATCCTGGGATCTGGCTAGGCGTAGGTGAACAGTTCTCCATCCAAAATGAGTCCAACATAAGCAACATAGATAAAAAGAGAATACAATGGTAAGAGGAGCTTTTAGCCTACTAGAGTTTATCTTCGCTCTAGTCATCATCGGCTTCGCTCTTCTTTCCATTCCAAACATCTTCACCCAAAGCTCCCAAGCGATCCAAGAGACCATCAAACAAGAGGCCGTTTTCCAAGGATTTCGTACCATTAGCGCAATTTTGACCTATCGGTGGGATGAGAAGAGTGTCGTAGGAAGCGATGACAATAGATCCTATATTCTTGACGTCACCAACGGCGACGATGAACTCAACAGGACCGCCACACAGACCAGAAAAGGACATTTCAACACCAAAAGACGGACGTTTTTTGATACCACTACCTATGCCACGACCTCTTTGGGACTGGAGCCTGGTGAGACGACACAAGACGATATAGACGACTTCAACAACAACCAAGATACCATCACCCTTACCCCAGGAGAGAGGCTTTTATCTACAACTCTAAAGCAAAAGGTCTACTACATCTCAGATAGCGCAGACTACAGCGCAACCTCATTGAGCCTAAAGATTGACACCTCATCGGCCACACCCTCAACCAATATCAAAATGATCCAGGTAACCATTACCGACGATAAAAATACCACCATCGCCTTGCTTCGGGCATTTACATGCAATATAGGTGAACCAACACAGCTAGATCCAAAGCAGGTGCCATGACAAAGAGAGCTTTTTCTTTGATAGAAATCATCTTCGTCCTCATACTCATAGGCATTGTCGCCTCCATAGGGAGTGAGATCGTTTTTAAAAGCTATGAAAACAAACTGATCAGCCACGCTTTGAATACCGCCGCCGATAAGACTAGGTTGGCCCTTGAGATTATCGCCAAACGCTTTAGCTATCGGATCCCAGGCACAGAAGTGGCAAGAAAGAGCAGTGATTTCAATGATGTGGTCT